>CAUSPE010000009.1:0-55819 GCA_963533485.1 uncultured Streptococcus sp. | reverse complement strand
CTTTGTGCAAATTTTCCTTAACTTTATAAAGTAATCGCTTTCTTTTGTCTGTTTTCTTGCGATTTTTGTGATATACTGTTTTTATGACAGATTTATCAAAACAACTACTAGAAAAAGCTCATGGTGGGCCGAAATTAAACCCAGATGAACAACGCCGCTATCTCGGAACTTTTGAGGAAAGAGTTCTTGGCTACGCTGATATCAGTACTGCCAATAGTCCTGAATTAGAACATGGATTTTTCTCTATTTTAGAAAGCTTTCAAGAAAAGGTAGAGGCACTTTTTGTGAAGATCTCTCCAAATATAGAGTTTGACAAACAGGTCTTTTACTTAAAACAAGCAAAGGAAAGCAACTGTCAGGCGACTATTGTTTCAGATGATCATATCACCTCTCCTTTCGGTCTTGTCATTCATACAAATGAACCTGTTCAAGTAGACGAAAAGGACCTTAGACTTGCATTCTCAAGCCTCTGGGAAGAGAAAAAGACAGAGGCTCCTAAAAAATCTATCTGGAAAAAATGGTTTGGTTAATGATTTCTCAAATTTAACAAACGACCAATATTAGTAGCTGTGTGCTCCAAATAGAGACTTGCATTTTTCAAACTCTCTTCCAAAGGTTCACTTTTCTCTAAAATGGAAAAGGCTGCTTGTATATTTTCGAATGGTAGGGAAGGTAAATCCTCGGAAAGACTACCACAAATAGCGATAACTGGAACTCCTTCAGGAGTTCTTTTTGCTACACCGATAGGAGCTTTTCCAACAAAGCTTTGACTGTCCAGTCTACCTTCTCCAACGATAACCAAGTCGGCCCCTGCAACCTTCTTGTCAAAGTCAATCAAATCTAAGCAAGTGTCAATCCCAGATACGATAGTGGCCTCAGCAAAGGCACAGAGCCCAGCCGC
Organism: uncultured Streptococcus sp.; assembly: GCA_963533485.1. Classification (GTDB taxonomy): domain Bacteria; phylum Bacillota; class Bacilli; order Lactobacillales; family Streptococcaceae; genus Streptococcus. Next base: position 54,918 of record CAUSPE010000009.1, on the reverse strand, counting down.
AATCCCACCGCCGGCTCCTGCTCCTTTAAGAGAGAGGGTTGATGGTGAAAATTTTTCATAGAACCGCTGTATAGCCAAATCTACTGTCTCAAACAAAGCAGGATCCAAGCCCTTTTGTTTTCCAAATGTATAGGTCGCTCCTTGAAGACCACATAGAGGGCTCACGACATCTGCTAAAATGCGGATTTTCACATCTTCAGGTATCCTGTATAGGTCATCTTTGAAAACTGAATCAAACTCAAGCACAGTCTGACCGCAAGCTGGCAATTCTTTTCCATTCTTATCATAAAAACGATAACCTAAACCAGCAGCAATGCCAATTCCACCATCATTACTAGCCGTACCACCGACTCCGATATAGATTTCTTTCATCCCTTGATCAATGAGATGGCGAATCAACTCTCCAATACCTTGAGTTTGGATGTGGAGGGGATTTCGTTTCTCCTGATGAATCTTCCCAAGACCAACCAAGTCAGCAACTTCAAAGAGCGCTATTTGACCTTTTTGAAAGTAGCGCATGGCTTCTTTTTGGCCAAAAAGTCCCGTAACCTCTTGCCATTTTTCTTCGAGTTCAAGAGAATGTCGAATAGCATCTACGGTTCCTTCCCCACCATCACCTACAGGGCAAAGCAGACATTCTACATCTGCTATCGATTTTTGGAATCCTCTTTTCATAGCTTGAGCGACCTCTTCTGCCGTCAAACTTTCTTTAAAAGAATCGGGTGCAATTACAATTTTCATAGTTCCCTCTCATTCTAAGAAATCAATCAAAGGTAGAACTTCCAAAAAATCCCTCGTATCTATATGAGAAGCTATCTCTGTTTTTACGATTTCTTTAGCACAAAATGCAATACTGCATCCTGCTGACTTTAACATCAAGAGGTCATTGGCACCATCACCGATGGCAATCGTTCTTTCTTTGGGAAGTTCTAATTTCTTTCTCCATTTCTCAAGAGTAGCTTTTTTTACTTGACCTGTCACAATTTCACCAACTAATTTTCCAGTTAAAAAACCGTCTTTGATTTCCAACTGGTTGGCAGAGAAATAGGAAATACCAAGGGATTCTGCTAATCTCTCAACTATTGGTGCAAATCCACCAGACACTAGACCGACTAGAATGCCCTTCTTTTGAAGTATGGAGATAAATTCTTGAGCATTCTTGGACAGATGGATGGATTTGAAGACAATATCAAAGACTGAAATCGGAAGACCTTTTAACAAAGCCACTCTCGCTCGTAAACTTGTTTCAAAGTCCAGTTCACCTCGCATTGCCTGGCTTGTAATTTGCGAAATTTCGGCTTCGCAACCTGCTTCTCTTCCTAAAAGATCAATCACTTCCTCTGCTATCAGGGTGCCATCAACATCCATGACACAGAGCCCCATTACTTGAGTCATCCCTTCTCCTCTTTTCTAAACAGCCCAAAAATCGTATGAAAGAATCATACGATTTTATCTATTAGTTGACTAAACTATGATACAAGTCCAGGTAAGATTTGCAGGCTGTATCCCATGAGAAATCACATTCCATAGCTTGTTTTTGTAGATTTCTCCAAACGTCCGGCTGGTACTTATAAACATCCAAGGCTGTTTGGAAACTCCAGTTAAGCCAGTAAGGTGTTAAATTGTCAAAGCTAAATCCAGTACCAGTTCCTTCGATTGTATTGAAAGCTTGAACAGTATCACGCAATCCACCCACTTCATGAACCAATGGTAGAGTTCCATAGCGCATCGCCATCATTTGAGACAAACCACATGGTTCAAAACGACTTGGCATGAGGAAGAGATCACAAGCTGCGTAGATTTCTTGAGCAAGTTTGACGTCAAAAGTGATATTTGCTGACAGCTTGTCAGGATAGACTTGCGCAAACCATGAGAAGGAATGTTCAAAAGCTGGGTCACCTGTTCCTAAAAGGACTATTTGAACGTCCTCCTGTAAGAAACGATGCAAGCTTTCTACAACGACATCAAAACCTTTTTGACGCGTCAATCGAGAGACAATCCCAACTAGCGGAACATCTGCTCTCACAGGCAACCCAACTCTCTCTTGTAATTTTGCTTTGTTTTGAGCTTTTCCAGACAAATCTTCTTTATCAAAATGATAATCTAAAAGTGGGTCTGTTTGAGGATTATAGAGATCTGCGTCAATACCATTGACAATACCTGAAACCTTACCTGACTCCATGCGAAGAATCTGATCCAAACCGCAACCAAACTGACTGGTCATAATCTCATGCGCATAGCTAGGGGAAACGGTTGAGACACGATCCGCGTAGAGAATACCTGCTTTCATCCAGTTGAGACAATCATTCCAGCGAAGGGTCCCATCAGCATAGCGTTCAAACCCAACACCGAACAAATCCCACAGCATTCCTTCAGAAAATTGACCTTGGAATTCCAAATTGTGAATGGTTAAAACTGTTCTGATTCCTTGATATGCCTGAATCCAATGGTACTTTTCTTTTAACAAGAAGGGAATCATGGCTGTGTGGTAATCATGAACATGGAGAAGGTCAGGGATAAAGCCAATGCGTTCCATGGCTTCAAGAGCAGCCAGTTGGAAAAAGGCAAAGCGTTCCCCATCGTCAAAATCACCGTACACATGACCACGGAAGAAATAATATTGATTATCAATGAAATAGAAGGTAACCTCATTCAAGACAGTTCTTTTAATACCACAGTACTGTCTACGCCATCCTACACTCACTTCAAAGTGGAGAACATCCTCAATCTGTTCTCCGAACTTAGCTTCTACCATATCATAGTAAGGCAAGAAAACTGCAACTTCGTGCCCCGCTTTTACAAGTGATTTGGGAAGTGCGCCAATGACATCGCCCAAACCACCTGTTTTTGAAAAGGGTGCTCCTTCTGCCGCTACAAATAAAATTTTCATGAATAAATGTCCTCTGTTACTGTTTCACCCTTCTTCACTACAACTGGATGTTCTGCTGTGCCTCGAATGACAACACCGTCCGCAACCTCAACTCCCTTGTCTAGAATGGCATATTCAACTTGGGCACCTTGACCAATCACAACACGAGGGAACAGAACGCTGTTCTTCACAACACTATCTTTGTGAACATAAATGTTACGAGATAGGACCGACTGAACTACTTCCCCCTCAATGATACTACCAGAAGCAAACTGAGAAGTACTTACTTTTGAAGTATTCGCATAGTAGGTTGGTTCTTCATTCTTAACTTTTGTATAAATCTTTTGATTTGGTGAGAAGAGAGAGTAGAACTTTTTAGATTCAAGCATATCGATGTTTGCTTGATAATAGGATTGAACAGAGTGAATGTTTGCTAAGTAGCCTGTGTATTCGTAAGCAAAAGCTCCTTCTTTTACAGCCAAATCGCGGAGAACATAGCGCAACTTTTCAGGATATTCTTTCTGAGCCTCTTCTTCAAGTCGTTCAATCAACCAAGGAGTATCCACAACAAAGATATCTGTAGACATATTGAAGAGTTCATCCGTAGATTTGTTATCAAAGAGTTTGTGCGAACGAACATGGTCTGTTTCATCGATTTCCAAGATAGCATTCACATCAGAAATGTCTTTCTTAGGAAGTTTCTTATATACAACTGTAATCGGACCATTCGTTGTATTGTGTAGGTGGAAGACTTGATTCAAGTCAATATTCACCAGCACATCGCAGTTAATCGAAACGGTTTGGTTTGAACCTGAACGTCTCAAGTAGGTGAGAAGCTGTTGGTAATACTCTTTTCCAACTGTACTGCTTTCAACACGAGTATTGTAAATTCCTAGATAGTAGTGACTTAGAAGGGTTGACAAGCCCCACTCACGACCTGAACGGATATGGTCGAAAACTGAGCTGATATTATCTTGTTGGAAAATACCAAAGATACTACGAACACCTGCATTTGCAAGACTGGAAAGGGGGAAGTCAATCAAACGGTATTTCCCACCGAAAGGCAAGCTAGCCACCGGACGGTGTTCTGTTAACGTTGACATATCATGAAAACCAACTGTGTTTCCTAAAATGGCTGAATATTTATCAATCTTCATCTGTTGCTACCCCCACTACTTCATTGTATCCTACTACTTGTACTTCGTCCGTTCCGTCAATCTCTACGCCGTCAGCAATAATGGCACCCTCACCAATGATAGCACGAGTAATCTTTGCGCCATGGCCAATAATAGCTCCGCTCATGATGACAGAATCAACGACCTCAGCGCCTTCACGTACTTGTGCTTCTGTTGAAAGAATCGAACGTTTTACAGTTCCATCTACAAAACAGCCATCCACGACCAATGAATCTTCAACGTGTGCATGCGCACCAAAGTAGTTTGGTGGTGAAATCAAGTTTCTAGAGTAAATTTTCCACTGACGATTGCGGCTATCCAAGGCATTTTCTGGCGAAATGTACTCCATATTAGCTTCCCAAAGTGACTCAATCGTACCAACATCTTTCCAGTAGCCATTAAATTCATAAGCATAGACACTTTCACCAGACTCGAGATAGTTAGGGATAACGTTCTTCCCAAAGTCTGACATATCCACATTGCTCTTTTCAGCAGCAACAAGCATATTGCGAAGTCGTTTCCAGTCAAAAATATAAATCCCCATCGAAGCCTTTGTAGACTTAGGTTGCGCAGGTTTTTCTTCGAATTCAACGATACGGTTATTGGCATCTGTATTCATGATACCGAAACGGCTAGCTTCTTTGAGAGGTACGTCTAGGACAGCTACTGTCAAACTGGCATTGTTATCCTTATGGGACTGAAGCATATCATCGTAGTCCATCTTGTAGATGTGGTCACCAGAAAGAATCAAAACATACTCAGGATTAACACTGTCGATGTAGTCAATGTTTTGGTAGATAGCGTGACTAGTCCCTTCAAACCAACGGTTTCCTTCGCTGGCTGAATAAGGTTGTAAAATAGAGACACCTGAATTGATACCATCCAATCCCCAGCTAGAGCCATTTCCGATATGGTTATTCAAAGCAAGAGGTTGGTACTGAGTAATCACACCAACATTATGGATTCCAGAGTTTGCACAGTTGGAAAGAGCAAAGTCAATGATACGGTAGCGCCCACCGAATTGCACTGCCGGTTTGGCAATGCTTTGAGTGAGTTTTCCGAGACGTGTTCCTTGCCCACCCGCAAGGATCAAAGCTAGCATTTCATTCTTCATTTTCTACTCCTTTATAAAGTCATGTGAACGTTAAAATCGAAAGAAGGTTGGAAGTCAAACTTTTTTATAAAAATAATAGGAAATCCATTTCTCTTGTGTTTCAAGTCCAATACAAGTACATCCGTCTTTAAAATCTAAAAAATTATCATCAACAGCCCATTATTCTTTTTTCTTAGCTGGTTTCAAACGACGTTTAATCTTCCAGATACTTGCTCCCATAGCTGGCAAGGTGAAGGTCAAGGTCTGCTCATAATCCTTCCATAAACCTTCTTGAGTCTGAACTGTTTGATTGTGCTCTTTCCACACACCTCCCCATTCTTCCAGCTCTGTATTCCAAACTTCTTCGTAAATACCCGCAACAGGTAAACCAATCGTAAAGTCCTTACGTTCAACTGGTGCCATGTTAAAGACACAGACTAACATTTCGTCCTTCTTGCCCTTACGAATAAAGGAAAGGACACTCTGATCTCTATTATCAGCATCGATAATCTCGATACCATCATAACTAGTATCAATTTCCCAAAGACAACGATGCTCTTTATAGAATTGATTTAGTTGTGAAGTGAAATGCTTCATCTTGGCATTCATCGGATCTTCTAGATTAGACCACTCCAACTGCTCCTCAGACTTCCATTCTAGGAATTGCCCGTATTCACTACCCATGAACAAGAGTTTCTTACCTGGATGACAAATTTGATAGGTGTAGAGATTACGCAGACCAGCGAACTGATTGTAGCGATCTCCCCACATCTTATGCATCATACTCTTCTTGCCATGAACCACTTCATCATGTGAAAAAGGTAGGAGATAGTTTTCATTGAAAACATACATAAAGCTGAAAGTCACAAGATTAAAGTCATACTTACGATAAATCGGATCTTCCTCGTAGAAACGGAGAATGTCGTTCATCCAGCCCATATTCCATTTATAGTCAAATCCAAGGCCGCCCATTTCTTTCATACCAGTAATCTTTGTAGCTGATGAACTTTCTTCTGCAATCATCATGATATCTGGATGAGCAAGCTTGATAACGGTGTTCAAACGTTGAAGGAAATAATAACCCTCGTAGTTAAGGTTTCCACCGTCCTTATTTGGAGTCCAAGGAGCATTATCATAATCTAGATACAGCATATTGCTCACTGCATCGACCCGAATACCATCTAAGTGGTAAAAATCAATCCAAAATTTAATACTTGAAATCAGGAAAGACTGGACCTCATTTTTCCCGAGGTCAAAATTCAGTGCACCCCAACCGTAGTTATGAGCCTTGTTGTGGTCTTGGTATTCAAAAGTTGGTGTACCGTCATAATATGCCAATGCATCATCATTAATAGTGAAATGACCTGGAACCCAGTCGACGATAACACCGATATTATTTATATGACACTCTTCAACGAAATCCTGGAATTCCTCAGGTGTACCATAGGAATGTTCAAAAGCAAAGTAACCCATAAGCTGATAGCCCCAGCTCAATCCAAGTGGGTGAGCCATTAAAGGCATGAACTCAATATGTGTATAGTTCATCTCAACTAAGTATGGAATCAACTCGTCTTTCAGTTGCGAAAAAGTATAGGGACTACCATCTGGATTTCTCTTCCAAGATCCTGCATGGGCTTCATATATATTAACTGGTCTCTCGAAGAATCCCAGACGTTTGCGACGTGCTAGCCAAAGGCCATCTTTCCATTTCTTTTCACGGATATTGGTCAAAACAGCTCCTGTACCCGGTCTAGCTTCAAAATAAACTGCCAAAGGATCAATCTTCATAATCTGGTGACCATTTGCACGCGTGATATGATATTTATAAATCTGACCTTCCTGAGCTTGACTCGTAAAGACTTCCCAAACACCTGCTTCATTACGAACCATGGGAATCTGATTCTCAACCCAATTAGTAAAATCACCAACTAGATGAACTGCTTGTGCATTTGGGGCCCAAACCCTAAAGGTATAGCCTATTTCTCCGTTTTTCTCCTCTCTATGCGCTCCTAAATAATGCTGGAGGTGAAAGTTCTCACCTGTAGTAAAGGTTCTTAATGCTTCTTGATTATTCATTCAATCCCCTTTCTTTTGTAAGCGTTTTCTATAATTCTATTATACACTCTTTTAAGATAACTTTCAAGTAATTTACGAAGGAAATCATATTTTTTTATGAAAGCCTTCAAAAAATTACCTAGCATTTAAAAAAAGATATCCAGAAAATAGAACACGAAACAATTTCCATATATTTTTTTATTATAATACCAGAATATTCGTTTTTTATCAATTTTTTGCTGTATTATTTTGAAAAAAATAAAATCAGGAAGTTATTTTCCTGATTTTATAAATTATCTCACATCAAAAACAATGGATTTGACATTTGTCATCGCTTCGATACTATATTTAATTCCTTGCACTCCTGCACCAGAACCTTTTACACCAAGGAATGGGAAATTATCTGGTCCACGTTGTGTTTTATTGTTAATATGAACGGTACCAACTTCAAGTTTCTCAGCAATTTCAAATGCCTTCTTAAAGTCATTTGTAAAGACTGAAGATTGAAGACCGAACTCCGATTCATTAGCAATTGCTACCGCTTCATTTGCATCTGCAACTCGAATAATTGGAAGAACTGGTCCAAATGGTTCTTCCCAGGCTAATTTCATGTCTCTTGTGACATAATCAAAAAGTCCTGGCCAAATGAGATTGTTTTCACGTTTGATTGGGCTGAGCGCTTTGGCTCCTTTTTCCTGAGCGTCTTCAATCAAGCCCCAGATGAAATCAGCTGAAGCATTATCAATAACAGGTGTGATATCTGCATTGTCAAATGGATCACCCACTGTTAGCCTAGCAACTTCAGCTTGGAGCAATTCTGCTAATCTGTCTGCTACGCTTTCCACAACCAAAACACGTTTGATAGCGGTACAACGCTGACCAGAGTAGCTAAAGGCACCACCTACGATTTGCTTAGCTGCATTTTCTAAATCTGCATCTTCTAAGACAATTGCTGCATCTTTTCCACCAAGCTCAAGCATAATCGGGCGCATACCAGCTAAACGACCAATACGCTCACCAATCGGTGTTGAACCTGTAAAGTTAATGAAGTTCACTTCCTTGTGTTCGATGATGTAGTCTCCGATTTCAGAACCACGTCCAGTGATGGTGTTAAAGACACCTGCTGGGATTCCTGCTTCGTCAAATGCTTTAGCTAGCAAGAGGCCAGAAATAGATCCTTGTGTTGGTGGTTTGAACATAACGACATTTCCTGCAATCAAAGCCGGAGCAATCTTAGATCCAGAAAGGTTGACTGGATAGTTAAATGGTGCAATAGCTAGGACGACTCCAACTGGCTCACGACGGACAACAGCTAGTTTATTTTTACTTGCAGCTTCAAAACCGCCACCTTCCATTGCTTGTCCAGTGATACGGAGACCTTCCTCAGCAGCAAAACGAATCAAGTCTGCTGTACGTACTACTTCTCCAATGGCTGCTTTAATTCCTTTTGCAACCTCTTTGGCAAGAATGGTACCAATTTTTTCTTTATCTCGTTCCAAAATGTCTGCTGTCTTATGCAAATAAGCTGCACGCTCAACTGGTGCTAAATCACGCCATGCTGGGAGAGCTGCACGCGCAGCTTTCATCGCCTCATCTACTTCAGCCTGACTCATAGCTGGTACTGTACCCAGCTTTTCCTGATTGATGGGAGAATAGATGGCAATTTCATTCTCTGATGATTTCCATTTTCCATTCACTAAATTCTGATAATTTGTCAAATTCTCTTCCTCCTGAAAATGATTAAAACTTATTTTATCAAATTTTCAGAAAATTACAACCCCTTTTTGGAAAATATTGATATTTTTTTCACAAACTTGATTCTTCAAATTATTTGAAATTTATTCCTATTAGATATTGGTTTTTCAATAAAAATCAAAAAAGGTCTAGATTTAACTAAACCTTTTTATGGCATTTACTATGAAAGTACCTTCAAGACTGCAACGCTGATATCATCAATCACATTAGACTCTTTAGAACGACTATTGGACACCAGCATTTCAAGATTTCCCGCATTTTCAAAGTAGAAGGAAGTTCCCTTGGCATTGAATACCACCAATAAGTGCTCTGATCCGCCGTGAATTTCGTAAACAATCCACCCACTATTTTCAGCAGCTGTATGGACGAAGACATGGCGATAAACTTCTTCGTATGTAGGATAGGAGAAAGCACGCGTTTGTGTTTTTAGGCGAATAATCTGACGAATAAAGTCAATGCTCTCTTGTCTCTCATTGATTAAATCCCAGTTGACCTGGTTGACACTATCTGGAGCATTGTAGCTGTTCATGGCCCGTTCTCTATCTGCCGCAGTCAGCTCGCCATTTTCTCCTGTAGCAAGGAGTTTGGTGCGACCAAATTCTTGCCCCAGCTCTATAAAGGACATCCCTTGCATGAGAATGCTCATCGCTGTTGCAGTCTCAACCTGACGCATAATCTTATCTGAACTGTGATCTGGATGAAGGGTTACTAACAAATCATGCAAATTGTAATTATCATGGGCCTCCACATAGTTAAGAACTTGGTTTGGACTAAGATATGAGCCCAACTCTCGGCTACCAAGAATAGCTTTGGCTACAATTGGTTCTGTAGCTGCACCGCTAACAAATCCTGCCTTGATTGAGCCATAAACTTCTCCTCCTTTGATGGCATCACGCTGATCATCGTTGAAGAATCCAATATTTGGCATCTGGTAGGCATTGTCCTTCTTGGCCTTGTCATAAGGTGCAAGACCAGTCCCCATATCCCAACCTTCTCCGTAAGTGATAATACGTGGATCAACTTCATCAAGTGCCCAACGAATTGCCTGCATGGTTTTGACATCATGAATTCCCATCAAGTCGAAACGGAAACCGTCAATATTGTATTCTTTCACCCAATAAAGGAGTGAGTCAATCATATACTTGCGGTACATTTCGTGTTCGCTTGCGGTTTCATTTCCAACACCTGTGCCGTTTTGGAAGGTTCCATCTGGATTCATACGATAGTAATAATCAGGAACAGTTGTTTGGAAAGGTGCATCGACCGTTGAAAAGGTATGGTTGTAAACGACATCCATAATGACACCGATTCCCGCATCATGATATGCCTGAATCATGGTCTTGAGGTCTCGAATAACCTGTCCAGGATCATTTGGGTTACTAGAGAAACTTGGTTCTGGCGCATTGTAGTTTTGAGGGTCATAACCCCAGTTATAGGTTACATTTCCGTCCTCGTCGTATTCCTTATGGCGATCAAAGATTGGTTGGAGCTGAACATAATTACAGCCGAGTTCTTTGATATAGTCAAAGGCTGTTGCTTGCCCATACTGGTTAACCGTTCCAGTCTGGGCAGCCCCAAGGAAAGTTCCTCGAAGATTTTCTGAAACTCCAGATGTCGGCGATTTTGTAAAATCACGAATGTGCATCTCACAGATAACGGCTTTACATGGATTTTCCAAACGCCAAGGAGCGTCTGTCCCATGTTTGACTTCGAATCCTTCTACTTGTCTATCTTGCTGAGAGAGAATTACGGAACGTTTTCCATCAGGACTTGTAGCGATAGTGTAAGGGTCTCGTGTCAAGGTCTGGTGGTGTGGAAACTCAATCTGATACTGATAGGCTTTACCTGCAAGATTTTCATCCAGAACTACACTCCAAACACCAATGGTATTGTACTTATGGCTGTATGAATAGCTATTCCCACGCTCGAGATTAAAGGTTTTCCAAACCGGCGCGTCGTTACTTGTATTTTCATAAACGATCACTTGGACTGCTGTAGCGGTTGGAGCCCAGAGTTTAAAGCTTGTCTGGTAGTCTGAGATACTATAACCTAACTCTCCTTGATATCCCCAATGATGATCGAAACTTTCGCTGTGAAAGGCTTTATCAAAAGCAAACGGGTTTCGATCTTTATAGCAAGGACTTGCAATGGCTGGATTTTCAGAATAATAAACCGTCTCATCACCATCTAAGATCCAAACCTCAGTCAACAGTGGGAAATAGTTAAACCGTAGGAGATAGTCTTTTGTCTTTCCATCTATTTCAACAGAAAAGGTCAAAGTATCGAGCCTTTCTGCACTTGTGACTGTAAAGGAGAATTTTGCTTCAAAATAGTCATTTTCATAATACAAATTTTCTTTAACATCTGCCTGTTTTCTACTGAATGAACAAGCATCATAATCCCCATTTTTTCGGTGAAAATGGATGACTACAGGGTATCTATACATTTCTTTTCCTAATTCCTAATTTTAATTTTTAAGTCATGCTGAAGAATTTAACGGGAATTTCAGCACAATATAGAATAGCTTTAATAGATATAAAAACACATCAGGAGAGATAGTTCCAGACTATCTAACATCTATTTTTCAACTATTCTTTACAAACTTTCTAGCCAGGCCTCATCTCGAACTTCGATACCAAGTTCTTGTGCTTTTTGGAGCTTGCTTCCTGCATCTGCTCCTGCTACGACAAGATTCGTTTTCTTAGATACACTGCCTGTGACCTTGGCACCGAGGCTTTCGAGTTTATTTTTGGCTTCTGAGCGTGTGAGACGTTCCAATTTACCAGTTAATACAATTGTCAAACCTGACAAGGCCGCATCTGCCACTACTGTCTGTCCTTTGTAGTCCAGATTGACTCCAGCTTCTTTCAACTCGTCTAAGAGAATATTCGACCCTTCTGTAGCAAAATAAGTCTGAAGGCTTTGTGCAATCACACTACCCAAGCTCTCGATACTTGCTACTTCCTCAGGATCAGCTTGGGCTAGATTTTCAATAGAGTGGAAATGTTGGAGCAAGAGTTGGCTAGCCTTGCTTCCGACATGGCGAATTCCCAGACCAAACAAGAGCTTTTCAGCAGAGTTTTCCTTGGATGCTTGAATAGCCTGATACAGTTTAGAAGCAGACTTTTCCTTGACACCTTCCAAAAGGAGGAAATCATCTTCTTTCAAACGGTAAATATCTGCCACATCCTTAACCAGATTAGCAGCAAAAAGCTTTTCAACAATAGATGGACCAAGCCCTGTAATATTCATGGCGTCTCGAGAAGCAAAGTGAATCAAGCCTTCCATGATTTGGGCAGGACATCGTGGATTGATACAACGAAGAGCCACTTCATCTTCAAAATGAAGTAACTGACTGTCACAGCTCGGACAGTTAGTCGGAATATCTAGTTTTTCTTCAGAAACACGCTTGGACTCTACCACACGCAAAACAGCAGGGATGATATCTCCAGCCTTATAAACGATAACCGTATCGTCTTTTCGGATGTCCTTTTCAGCGATATAATCTACGTTGTGAAGAGTTGCACGGCTAACAGTTGTCCCAGCAAGCTGAACAGGTGTTAGATTGGCAGTCGGAGTCACAACACCCGTACGACCTACTGTCCAGTCAACTGAAAGGAGCTGGGCTTCTTTTTCTTCAGCAGGAAATTTGTATGCTACAGCCCACTTGGGTGCTTTAACGGTAAAGCCAAGCTCTTCTTGACCTGCTAGGTCATTGACCTTGATGACCACCCCATCGATATCATAAGGCAGTTTCTCCCGTTCTTGTCCTACTTCTTGGATGAAATCCCATATCTCATCCATGCTTTCAGCCAATATTCGTTTAGGATTAACTACAAAACCAAGCTGTTCAAGATGCTCCAAGACTTTTTCTTGACTATCACGAGTAGAAGGGCTGGCTTCTTGATAGAGGAAAGTCGCAAGATTGCGTTTGGCCACTACTGCTGTATCCAGCTGACGGAGGGTTCCTGCAGCTGCGTTACGAGGATTAGCAAATTCAGGCTCTCCATTTTCTTGGCGAGCTTGGTTGACCTGGTCAAAAGAAGCGCGTGGCATATAACATTCCCCACGAACTGTGATATCTAGTTCTTCTGGCAAGGTCAAAGGAATGTCCTTGACACGCTTGAGGTTCTCTGTGATATTTTCACCAACAGAACCATCCCCACGTGTCGCACCGACTACCAAAATTCCCTTTTCATACGTAAGCGAGATAGACAAACCATCGATTTTCAGCTCACAAATATAGGTCGGTTGGGGTAATTCCTTTCGAACACGCGCATCAAAAGCTTCTAACTCTTCACGTGAAAAAGCATCCTGCAAACTGTATAGAGGATACTGATGACTGTATTTTTCAAAACCATCTAAAACCTTACCACCAACACGATGGGTCGGACTGTCCGCTAAAACTTGATCCGGATAGGCAGCTTCCAATTCGACCAACTCTCGGTAGAGGCGATCATACTCACTATCTGAAACCGAGGGATTGTCACTCGTATAGTACTCGGTCGCATAGCGGTTAAGTAAGACAACTAACTCTTTCATTCTTTCATTCATAATCCCATTTTACCACAAAGCAAGCCCTCCTCACAATAGAGAAGGACTGAAAAATGATTCGTAGTGAAATATTTTCTAAAAAAAAGAAATTATAACTCTTTTTTAAAATGACTTCGCACGTAAATGAGGGAGAAACAAGACAGGACAATAACCCCGCTTCCAATTATCAGAAAAGAAGAGAGATGCACACTTGGTAGCACTGTCATAAAGCCTTTTGCAATCGGCATAAATAGGATGGCTAAGGTAAAAATTGTGCTTAGCACTCTTCCCAAGTATTCCCCCTCAACCTTGGTTTGAACCTGAGTAAAAAAGTGAATATTAAAAATCGTCATAAACAGTTCACAAACTAAATTTCCAGAAAAGGAAAGAAAAGTTGGCAATGGTAACCCCATCATAAAAACTCCAACTCCAGTCAAGGCCAATAGAATCAAAAGATTATAAACACCTGCCTTTATTTTGCTAGCTAGAAGAGCTCCGATAATCGAACCAATAGCGCCCATAGTCAAAATAGTTGCATAAGCTCCTTCTACCCCGTATAGTCGATCTGAAAAAGGGAGGAGAAATTCAAAAGCTGCAAAAAAGAAATTAACACTGGAAGCGACTACCAAAAGGAAAAAGATTTCTTGCTGGCGCCAAATATATCGAATCCCTTCTTTCATATCAGCAAAAATATTTTTCCAGCTGAGAGTCCTTTTCACTTGTTCCTTAGCCTCTTTTTTGGGGAGGAAAGCTACTAAGATAAATGCGATGAAAAAACTAATGGCATCTAAAACAAGCGTCATATGGAGACTAGCAAATTGTAAAACGATGAAAGAAAGTACAGGGGAGCTAACGCCTACAACCTGCAAGACTAGCTCTAAGCGAGCATTATAGGTCACAATCTCGTCTTTCTCTACAACCTCAGTTATAATGGCTTTGTTGGCTGTACGAGAAAATGCAAAGGCAACCGCCTGAACAATATTTGCGAAGATCAGAGCAGCAATCATCAAGCTATCATTTCTGATGAAAGAAATAGCTAGACAGAGAACGCCACAAATCAAGTCTGTCGTCATCAAAATTTTGCGACGCGAAAAGCGGTCTGAAATCACTCCGCCAAAGGGATTGACTAGAATCGATGTAACCAACTCAGAAATCTGGTAAATCCCAAGAACAGTCTGTCCTACCGTTCCCATTGATGCTAACCAAACACTATTTCCATAATCATAGAGCATATTCCCTATCTTATTAATAGCCCCACGACTAATCAACTGGATTGCATGTCGATTCATATAAAAAGCTCCTCTCAAATTTTGAAACTATTGTATCAAAACTGAAAGGAGTCTCTTTATTTTTCCCTTATTTGGGAAATTTAAGCATTTACAAATTTTTCATAATGTTCCTGATAGTAAGCCACTTGCTCTGGAAGTCCAAGCACATCAAAAATAAGCATAGCCTCCTGCATCTGACTACAACCCTCTTCTTTCAAGTCTCTCTGGTAGAGGGCGAAACCTTTGAGATAATGGAAGATATTGCGCTCATAAAGCTTGATACCATTTCCAATCAACTTCTCCACATAGCCCTCAAAATAGTCTGCATCCGCAAAGGATCGATTTTCCAAACAATGCTGGTAACAGTTAAGAGATAAGATCAAAACAAGTTTTCGATGACGACCAATTTCCTTGTAGTACTCTTCCCGCTCCATGACTTCTCTGCCAATCCGAGCTACATAGTCCACATTGTAGAAAGTATAGAGATTACCGAAAAGAATCAACTCATACATAGTCCATTCTTCTGTTTGAAAAAGATAATCTGCTACCTTTTCCAAATCACTCTGACTCATCGTGTAATGAGCATCTCTTTGACAAATCAGACCTTGTAGCAGAATCCAATTCAGCTCAAAATAGAGGGGATTGGTCGAATTCTTCGCTTTCTCAAGTTGTTCCTTTTGAAGCTTTTGAAAACCTGCAATATCATTTGAGTAGTAAAGCGGAATAATCTGTGCCATCAAGGCAACATGTTCATGATTTTGAAAATCCCTAGCCTTGTCCATGAAATTTTCAATAGTCACATGAATATTGTCCAAAATCTCAAAGAAACGGGAAACTGCTAGATCAGACTCCCCAAGCTCAAAGCGAGATAATTGAGAGGTTGAACATGATTCACCTGCCGCCTCTTTTAAGGAGTACTTCCCACTTGTTCGAAATTCACGAAATACCTTTCCAAGATGTTTCATTTCTTACACCTGCTCCGATAATTCTTCCCACTCAAGCATAGCTTCTTCCTGACGATGGCTGATTTTATCCAGTTCAGCCTGCAATTCCATGAGCTTTTCAGCATCGTTGGTTTCCAGCATTTGTTCAGAAATGGCTTGACTTTGAGTTTCTAACTCTTCGATTTCAGCTTCTAAACTCTCTATTTGGCGCATGAGCTTACGGGCTTCTTTCTGACTTTCTTTCTGGGCCTGATAGTCATTAGCTGGACTTGCTTCTTTTGCTTGATTACTCATTGAAGCTTCCTCTGTCTGGCTGATTTCTATTTCAGCCTTTTTATCAACATAGTAGTCATAATCTCCAAGGTAGAGGGTTGAACCACTCTCAGACAATTCCAGTACATGAGTGGCTACACGATTGATAAAGTAACGGTCGTGGCTGACAAAAAGAAGGGTTCCATCAAAATCAATCAGAGCATTTTCCAAGACTTCCTTGCTATCAATATCCAAGTGGTTGGTCGGCTCGTCCAAAATCAAGAAATTGTTGTTTTCCATTGAAAGTTTGGCAAGCAACAGACGAGCTCGTTCACCACCAGACAGCATTCCGACTGACTTTTTAACATCATCACCAGAGAAGAGGAAGGCACCAAGACGGTTGCGGATTTCAACTTCTGGTGTCAGTTTAAAATCATTCCAAAGTTCATCCAGAACCGTATTACTTGGTGTTAGCTTGCTTTGGGTTTGGTCATAGTAACCAACATCCACATTAGCGCCAAAACGCCTCTCTCCCTTGATAAAAGGGATCTGGTCTACTATTGACTTGATAAAGGTTGATTTGCCAATACCATTTGGTCCGACAATCGCAACAGCATTCATCTTACGAAGGTCTAGGTTGATAGGTTCTGAGAGTATTTCCCCATCATAACCAATAGACGCATTTTCAACGGTCAAAACGACATTTCCTGACGTTTTTTCAGACTGGAAGGTCATATTGGCTGATTTCTTGCCAGCTTCAGGCTTGTCCAAACGCTCCATTTTTTCTAGTTGTTTACGGCGAGATTGAGCACGTTTGGTCGTTGAAGCTCGGACTAGATTGCGATTGACAAAGTCTTCTAGAGCAGCGATTTCCTTTTGTTGCTTTTCATAGTTTTTTGCCTCAGTAGCTAGCTTTTGCTCCTTTAACTCAACAAAGCGAGAGTAATTGCCTACATAACGATTTAAGGAATGCTTGGTCAAATCCAGTGTAACAGTCGCAACCTTGTCCAAAAAGTAACGGTCGTGACTGACAATAATGAGGGCGCCGCTATAGTTCACCAAGTAACTCTCTAGCCAGGCTATGGTTTCAATATCCAAGTGGTTGGTTGGCTCGTCCAAGACTAAGAGATTGGGCTTTTCAAGAAGCATTTTAGCCAGTGCCAGACGGGTATTTTGACCACCCGAAAGCTCGGCAATTTTCATCTGCCACATAGACTCGTCAAACTTGAATCCATTCAAAATCGATCGAATATCAGCTTCGTAGGTAAAGCCACCAGCCTGACGGAAATTCTCTGATAAACGATCATAATCCGCCATCAGTTTATCTAGATCTTCACCAGACTTTTCACCCATCTCCAACTCCATCTGACGCAGTTGTGTCTCTGTCCGACGCAAGTCATCAAAGACGTGAAGCATTTCATCGTAGATGGTATTTTCAGACTCAAAACGGCTATCTTGGGCTAGGTAAGACAGAGAGATATCTTTTTTCTTATTGATTTCTCCACTAGTTGGCTCCTCTTCTCCAACCAAAATCTTTAAAAGAGTAGACTTACCTGCACCATTTTTCCCAACAAGAGCAATCCTGTCTCGTTCATCAACTTGCAGGTTGATATTATCAAAAAGAACCTCTCCTGCAAAAGAACGTTCAATTTTATTAGCTTGTAAAATAATCATACATCTATTTTACTATCTTTTTCTATTTTGCACAATTGCAATGAAAAAAGTTCGAGTCATAAACCCGAACCTTTTATATTAGTATCCAATGCCTCCACGGAATGTGCGAGCCATATCTTTCAAACTATAGTTTTTAGAAGAGGTGTCGATAGTCCATTTACCATCTTTCTTGGTCATTTTAATTTCATAACCCTCTTTCTTCATGTTATCACTAGTGTCTAGAGGAGTTGAATCAAATTGACTTGGTGCATTTTCTAAAATGTATTTCTCACCAGCCTTCATAGCTTCTGAGTAGTTGCTATATTTGCCTTTGTTTTCTTCGTAGAATTTACGGCTCAATTCATGAACATTCAAATTATCCAAGTCGATTGTTTCTGGTCGAACATAAACAACAGCATAATCTGGCAAGTATGTCTTCACCTTGTAATCAACTTTTGCTCTCTTAGCATTTGCTTTGATGTAAGCGTCTGCGAATGTTCTAAGTTCTGCATCAGATGGCTTGTAGTTATAGAAGCCTTTTCCGAAGGATTCTGTAAATTTCTTGATAAACTCTTCCTTATCAGCTTTCGCATCGTTTGTGAATTCAGCACTATTATCAGAAGATTTTTTATCATCAGCAAGCGCAACAACTTGTGACTTATTATCAGTAGCACTTAGGTTCGTTCCACCACCAGAACTTTCCCCATTAAGGTAAACAGCATCGACATATTTTTTCATTACATCTTTCGCTTCATCAATATTGTCTTCATACTGACTTGGATCCACCTTGATTGCTACATCGTTATTCTTTTTAGAATTTTCTTTGATGTCATCGTAAAAGCTAGGTGCAAAGTGAAGTTCATACTTAGCATTCTTATCGACTTCATACACTACATAACCAGCAACGCTCTTTCCTTTAGAAAGACTATCACCATATGACATAAATTTAGTTTTACTGTCGCTTTCGTAGATTTGAATTGGTTGTAATTTTTCATCTTTTTCATTATAAAGCGTAATATCTTGGCTAGTAAAACTAAACTGTTTATCACGATTGTTCTTGATTTCGACTTGAAGCGCAAGGTAGCTTGAAGATGAATCTTCATCTTTAGGCAATACAAACATACCGTCTTTTACTGAAACTTCAAAGTTTGAGTTCGAGGCAGTACCATTGTCGCTTGCTTTTTTTTGAGCTCCACAAGCAACAAGTGCTAAAGCTGATAAAAGCAAAGCAGAATGCTTAAGAATTTTTTTCATAATGGATTCTCCTTTAATGATTTACTATATTTTACCATACGCCCTATAAAATTCAAAACAGAAACCAGATATTTTCAAAATATCTTAAATTTATAGAGTTTTAACTTAAATTTTTCTATCTGTTCATTTGATACATTAAAGGATTCTTTATAAAAAGAATAGAATACAATATTGACGATTTACTTTATTTAATCATTCCATAAAAATACTATAAACTTTTAATATTTTAAAAAATTAGATAATTGATTTTCATCCCTAACTTAGTATAAGTTAGCATGGTACCCACCATTTTCCCGCTAAAGTGCATAAGTAAATTTCCTACATTTTAAGTTATGCTAACGTTTTACTAAAATGTCAAATCGTGATATAATGAAAGCGATTAAAGCAAATAAACAAAGGAGACACTCTATGACTTACCAAGAAAATTATCAAAAATGGGTCGATTTTGCTGACCTTCCAGACTACCTTCGTCAAGATTTGGAAAATATGGACGAAAAAACTAAGGAAGATGCCTTTTATACCAATCTTGAATTTGGTACTGCTGGTATGCGTGGTTTGATCGGTGCTGGTACAAATCGTATCAATATCTATGTTGTTCGTCAAGCAACCGAAGGTTTGGCTCGTTTGATTGAGTCAAAAGGTGGAAATGAAAAAGAACGTGGTGTAGCAATTGCCTACGATAGCCGTCACTTCTCACCTGAGTTTGCCTTTGAATCTGCGGCAGTTCTTGCTAAACACGGTATCAAATCTTACGTATTTGAAAGCCTTCGTCCAACTCCAGAACTCTCATTTGCAGTTCGTCACCTCAACTGTTTTGCAGGTATCATGATTACTGCCAGTCACAATCCTGCTCCATTTAACGGTTACAAGGTTTATGGAGAAGACGGTGGACAAATGCCTCCACATGACGCGGACGCTTTGACTACTTATATTCGTGCAATCGAAAATCCATTCGCTGTGGAAGTTGCTGATGTCGAAGCTGAAAAAGCTTCTGGTTTGATTGAAGTCATTGGCGAAGCTGTTGATGCAGAATACCTTAAAGAAGTTAAAGACGTAAACATCAACCCAACCTTGATTGAAGAATTCGGTAAAGACATGAAGATTGTCTACACACCACTTCATGGTACTGGTGAAATGTTGGCTCGTCGTGCTCTTGCTCAAGCAGGATTTGACTCTGTTCAAGTTGTTGAAGCACAAGCAACTGCAGACCCAGACTTCTCAACTGTAAAATCTCCAAACCCAGAAAGCCAAGCAGCCTTTGCCCTTGCTGAAGAACTTGGTCGTCAAGTTGGTGCAGATGTTCTTGTGGCAACTGACCCAGACGCTGACCGTGTTGGTGTTGAAGTTCTTCAAAAAGATGGTAGCTACCTCAACCTTTCAGGTAACCAAATCGGTGCTATCATGGCTAAATACATCTTGGAAGCCCACAAAAATGCTGGAACTCTTCCTGAAAATGCTGCTCTCTGCAAATCTATAGTCTCAACTGACTTGGTAACGAAGATTGCTGAAAGCTACGGGGCAACCATGTTCAACGTCTTGACAGGTTTCAAATTTATCGCTGAAAAAATCCAAGAATTCGAAGAAAAACACAATCACACTTACATGATGGGATTTGAAGAAAGCTTCGGTTACTTGATTAAACCATTCGTACGTGATAAAGACGCCATCCAAGCCGTTCTTGTCGTTGCTGAGCTTGCTGCCTACTACCGTTCACGTGGTTTGACACTTGCTGACGGTATCGAAGAAATCTACAAAGAATACGGCTACTACGCTGAAAAGACTATCTCTGTTACCCTTTCTGGTGTTGATGGTGCAGAACAAATCAAGGAAATCATGGCTAAGTTCCGTAACAATGCTCCAAAAGAATGGAATGCAACAGCTATCACTGTCGTAGAAGACTTCAAGGCTCAAACTGCTACTGTTGCTGATGGTACTGTTACAAACTTGACAACTCCTCCAAGTGATGTGTTGAAATATACACTTGCTGACGGTTCATGGATTGCAGTTCGCCCTTCAGGTACAGAACCAAAAATCAAGTTCTACATTGCCGTTGTGGGTGAAAGCAATGAAGATTCACAAGCTAAGATTGCCAACATCGAAGCAGAAATCAATGCGTTTGTAAAATAAGAAATTATAAAAGATGAGACCAACCAATCTCATCTTTTTTCGTATCAAATCTGAGCATTTTTAGAAACTTTATGGCATACTAGACTTATCAATGAAAGCGAGGTAATCTCATGGAACAATTTTTAGAAAACATTAAAGACCTTGAAGTCACTACAGTTGCGCGTGCGCAAGAAGCTCTTGATAAGAAAGAAACTGCAACCTTCTTTATCGGTCGCAAAACTTGCCCTTACTGCCGTAAATTTGCTGGTACCTTGGCAGGTGTCGTAGCTGAAACTAAAGCTCACATCTACTTCATCAACAGTGAAGAACCAAGCCAACTAAATGAGTTACAAGAATTCCGCTCACGCTACGGAATTCCAACCGTACCAGGATTTGTTCACATTGCTGATGGACAAATCAATGTCCGTTGCGACTCTTCCATGTCAGCACAAGAAATCAAGGACTTTGCTGGATTGTAAAAAAACCACTCATCGAGTGGTTTTTGTATAGTCTAAATTACTTTTTTTCAAGCAAGTCTTGTATCATTCTATGCAGTTCTTCTATCTTCTCAGATTGTTTCTCTAGTAATAATCTTTGAGTTATTAATTCGTCTTGGAGTTTATCAAGCTTTATCTGATCATCTGGATTATCCTTTACAAAAAAGTTTGTCAAGGCACTCGTTAACATCCCTATTGTGCCAATACCAACAAGCATTAGTAAAACAGCTAACCACTTCCCAAAAATCGACGCAGGAACAATATCTCCATAACCAACAGTCGTTACAGTCACAAGCGCCCACCAAAGACTATCTGAGAATGATTTTTCTTCAACAACAGATAAAATTGAACTACCTACCAGTACAATAAAGGAATTGAGATAGAAAATATAAAGTAAGCCATTTGTTCGTAAGAGTTTTCCAACCTTCTTTTCCAACTTGCCAGTCAATCCAACGACTCTTAAAAGACGAGTTAGTTTCAGTAATTTTGTCAGCCTTGCTAAGCGGAAGATTCGGCCTAATCGAAATACTGTAAAAATAGCATTCAAAGGAAGGATAGCTAGCAAGTCGAAGATATTTTCAAATATAAATCTCCATTTTTCTTTACTTGAAAAGAACCGCCAACCATAATCTACCACAAAAACAAACCAAAGTAGCAAGTCAATAATACTATAGGGTGGATTATCCAAATCAATCACCTCAGCAAATCCAAGCAAGACAAGGACAACTGATATCAATGCAAGTAGGATAATCGTTGTGTCATAGTAATCCTTTAATAGCCATTTTCTCTTCACACTGCTACTCCTTTAGTTTTTTTAATCATTATACCACACTAAATTCCTGATAAAACACAGAATAAAAGAAGGCACTCGCCTTCTTTTTTATATATCTGTCAATGGTGTTGCAGTATCTGGTGAGGTATCGTAAACTTTAAAGTCTACTCCGACTCCCAGATCCGCTTGGGCTAGCTGGTTGACCATAGTCATATGAGCCAGTTCTTTGATATTGTTCTCTTTAGACAAATGCCCAAGATAGATTTTCTTTGTTCGATTTCCCATTGCACGAATCATGGCCTCAGCACCGTCTTCGTTAGAAAGGTGACCGAGATCCGATAAGATTCGTTGTTTGAGTCGCCAAGCATAAGATCCTGCTCGCAAGATTTCTACGTCGTGGTTGGACTCGATGAGATAACCGTCAGCATTTTCGACAATCCCAGCCATACGGTCACTGACATAACCTGTATCGGTCAACATGACGAAGCTCTTGTCGTCTTTCATAAATCGGTAAAACTGGGGTGCTACTGCATCATGGCTGACACCAAAACTCTCAATGTCGATATCGCCAAAGGTTTTGGTTTTGCCCATTTCAAAGATATGCTTCTGCGAAGAGTCCACCTTGCCGAGGTACTTACTATTTTCCATAGCCTGCCAGGTCTTTTCATTGGCGTAAAGATCCATGCCATATTTACGAGCCAAGACACCGACTCCATGGATATGGTCTGAGTGCTCATGCGTAATCAAAATCGCATCCAGATCTTCTGGTTTGCGATTGATTTCAGCTAGCAGGCTGGTAATCTTCTTACCAGACAGGCCTGCATCCACTAGGATCTTCTTTTTTGGGGTTTCCAGATAAAAGGAATTTCCACTGGAACCTGATGCTAAAATACTGTATTTAAAGCCTATTTCACTCATTCTAGTCTTCTATTTCGTCCTCCCATATTTCTTCTTTTACGGCATCCTTATCATAAGGGAGCACTATGGTAAAGGTCGATCCCTTACCGTATTCACTTTTGGCCCATATAAAGCCATTGTGTTGTTTGATGATTTCTTTTGCGATGGCTAGACCTAGACCAGTTCCACCTTGAGCCCGGCTTCTTGCACGATCTACACGGTAAAAGCGGTCAAAAATCTTCGGCAAATCTTGCTTTGGAATACCTAGACCTTGGTCTTTGATGGATAATATCATCTGGTCATCAGTGGTTTTCATGCTAACAGTGATTTTCCCACCATCTGGTGAATACTTGATGGCATTGTTAAGAATATTATCAATCACCTGAGTCATCTTATCGGTATCAATCTCGATCCAAACTGAATTAATAGGGTAATCTCTAACAAGTTCATATTTTTTCTCGTCATCTTGACTTCTCATCTTATCAAAGCGGTTGAGAATAAAAGTGATGAATGCTGTAAAATTAATCAATTCTACATCTAGCTGACTTGTCGCATTATCAATACGAGAGAGATGCAAGAGATCTGTCACCATCCGCATCATACGGTTGGTTTCATCGAGTGAAACCTTGATAAAATCAGGAGCAACAGGATCATACAGAGCTCCCTCATCCAAGGCTTCAAGATAAGATTTAACACTGGTCAAAGGAGTTCGCAACTCGTGACTCACGTTCGAAACAAAGAGTCTTCGCTCACGCTCTTCCTTCTCCTGTTCGGTCGTATCATGTAAAACGGCAACCAAACCAGAGATGAAACCTGACTCACGGCGAACCAGAGCAAAACGTACACGAAGGCTTAGATATTCACCATTCACATCCTGGGAGTCAATCGTCAACTCAGGAATCTGTGTAATCAGGTCACGCAGCTCATACTCATCTTCTATCTTAAGCAATTCGAGGATACTTTTATTCAGAACATCTTCTTTCTGCACACCGAGCTGTTTCTTTGCCATATCATTGATCATGGTAATCTGGCCACGGCGATTGGTCGCAAGAACGCCATCTGTCATGTAAGAAAGAATACTGTTCAATCGTTTACTCTCTTGTTCCAGATTTTCTTGGGTCAAGCGAATAACTTCTGACAAATCGTTCAGATTATTGGTGATATTGGTGATTTCTGTACTTCCTTGCAAGTCCAAAACTTGAGAATAATCACCTGCAATCAAGTCCTTAACCTTTTGATTTATCTCCTTTAGACGGATATTATCCCGACGATTTTCCAGTAACAGCAAGGTCACCACCAGGATAAAGCCAAGTAAAATCAGGATAAAGATAAAATCGCTGGTCAGAATAGTTTGTCTAATATCTTCAATCATTATTTCTCATATAGTATCCAACACCACGACGTGTGAGAATGTACTCTGGGCGACTTGGAGTGTCTTCTATTTTCTCACGCAAGCGTCTAATGGTCACGTCCACAGTACGAACATCACCAAAATAGTCATAACCCCATACAGTCTCAAGCAAGTGTTCACGTGTAATCACTTGACCAATATGAGACGCCAAGTGATACAAGAGTTCAAACTCACGGTGGGTCAAATCTAATTCCTCACCATATTTCTTCGCCACGTAAGCATCTGGAACGATTTCCAAATCACCAATTTGTAACGGTTGCGTCTTCTTCTCATCAGACTCTTGGCTATCTACTGAAACTAGGTCTGTACGACGAAGCAGAGCCTTGACACGAGCCTGCAACTCACGATTTGAGAAAGGTTTTGTAACATAATCATCTGCACCTAACTCTAAACCAATAACCTTGTCAAACTCGCTATCTTTAGCTGATAGCATGATAATCGGGACGCTACTAGTCTTACGAATAGCTTTAGCAACTTCTAAACCATCAATTTCAGGTAGCATCAAGTCAAGGATAATAATATCTGGTTGCTCAGCTTCAAATAGCTCGATTGCCTCACGACCATTGAAGGCTGTCACAACTTCATAACCTTCCTTGGCCATATTAAACTTAATAATATCTGAGATTGGTTTCTCATCATCTACAATTAATATTTTTTTCATTTTATCACCTTTTCTCTATCTATTATAACAAAAAAATGCAAAGAAGGCACAAATGGCTACTGTAGGCCTTCATCTTCAAAAGTTGTTTTATAAGCCTGCCAAATTTTTTGTTGAGGTTTCGCAAGTGGATAATCAGACAACTCCTGAGGAGAAACCCAGCGAATTTCTCTGTCTGAAAACTGTTTCGAATCTGTCACTTGACCTGCTAGGATTTGAATATGCCATTTCCGATGACTAAATACATGCTTGACTTGGTCAAATACTTGCTGGGACCAATTCACTTTTAAATCATAATCCTGCTCAAAGTTTTCTTGAGGACTTGGTCCAAAATCTCTGCTTTCCTCTTTGACTTGTGAAAAGAGATCTAGTTGATTATCATCGCTAGAGAAATCGTCAACTTCAATCAGTGGGAAATGCCAAAAACCGGCTAACAGTTTCTCGCTTTCATTTTTTTCAAGTAGATATTGACCACGGTCATTGCGTACAACTAAGGCCTTGAGATAAATTGGTAGGGGCTTTTTCTTGGGTTCTTTAATCGGATATACATCCATAGTTCCGTTCTGATAGGCTGCGCTAAAATCCTTAACAGGGCTTTCTTCTGGTCGAGGGTTAACTGGGGCCTCTATATCAGAGCCTAAATCCATCAGAGCTTGATTAAAGTCTCCTGGCCGTTTCGGGTCAATCAAGATTTCCATCATAGCTTGGAAAATCTTTCGATTGCTGGGAACTCCGATATCATGATTAACCTCAAACAAGCGTGCCAAAACCCGCATGACATTGCCATCAACCGCTGGCTCAGGCAAATTAAAAGCGATACTGGAAATAGCTCCCGCAGTGTAAGGGCCAATCCCTTTTAAACTAGAAATTCCTTCATAGGTGTTTGGAAATTGATCCCCAAAGTCAGCCATAATCTGCTGGGCTGCAGCCTGCATATTGCGCACTCGAGAATAATAGCCCAACCCCTCCCAAGCCTTCAGCAGACGCTCTTCAGGGGCATTGGCCAGACTTTCAACAGTTGGAAACCAGTCCAAGAATCGTTCGTAGTATGGAATAACTGTATCCACTCTGGTCTGCTGAAGCATGATTTCAGATACCCAGATATGATAAGGATTTTTACTTCTCCGCCAAGGCAAATCTCGCTTGTTTTCATCATACCAGTTGAGGAGTTTTTCACGAAAAGAAATAATCTTCTCCTCCGGCCACATGACGATACCGTATTCTTTCAAATCTAACATATATCTAGTATAACATAGAAGCTTCTAACTGTCCTTTTCTCAGTACTAAAAAGCCTCTTCCCATGGGAAAGAGGACTAAATCTTATTGATGAACTGCTTGGGCTGCTGTGATAAGGGTCAACTTGTAAACATCATCTGCATTACATCCACGAGAAAGGTCGTTAACCGGTTTGTTCAAACCTTGCAAAACAGGTCCGACAGCCGCAAAACCACCGAGACGTTCAGCCATCTTGTACCCAATATTTCCTGCTTCGATACCTGGGAAGACAAAGACATTTGCTTGACCAGCTACATTACTTCCTGGAGCTTTAAGAGCTGCAGTTTCAGGAACAAAGGCAGCGTCAAATTGCAATTCACCATCAATCTCAAGGTCGGGACGCAAGTCGTGAGCAATTTTAGTAGCCTCCACTACCTTATCAACACTTTCCCCAAAACCTGAACCTTTAGTAGAATAGCTTAGCATAGCAATTTTAGGTTCAATACCAAACATCTTAGCTGTGATTGCTGAGTTGATCGCAATTTCAGCCAAGGCTTCTGCATCTGGATTGATGTTAATGGCACAGTCTCCAAATAGGTAACGTTCTGTCCCACGTACCATAAGGAAGGCACCTGAAGTACGAGTTACGTTTGGACGAGTTTTAATGATTTGTAGGGCTGGGCGAACTGTTGAGGCAGTTGAATGAATCGCACCAGATACCATACCATCAACCAAGCCCAAGTAGACTAGCATCACACCAAAGTAATTGACGTCTTCAACCAAAACTTTGCGCGCTTCTTCTTCAGTCATTTTGCCCTTACGACGCTCTACCAAGGCAGCAACCATTTCTTCAAATTGAGGATAATGTTGGGGATCAATCACTTCATAACCATCCATGATCCCTTCGATTTCGAGATAAATTTTAATTTTTTCAGGGTTTCCGAGCAAAACAGGGATTACTTCTGTTTCTTTTACCAAGCGTTTTGTCGCTTGAAGAATACGAGGTTCTTCCCCTTCAGGGAGAACGATACGAGCATTTTTGCCAACCAGGTTGGCTTTGAGACTTTCAAAAACTTCCATGAGTTTTCTCCTTTAAGAAAATAAATTATACTCCAAATAGTGTTTAAAGAGTATTAGTTGATAACTGAGTAATTAGATTGCCGAAATCATCCGGCAAGGGGCTTTCTAATTGCAAATATTGCTCTAGAAAGGGATGATAAAAAGATAAATAATGACAATGCAGAGCCTGACGTTGGATACCGTCATCCAGACTACCACCATACAAATCGTCTCCCAACAAAGAAAAACCAATATGGGAAAAATGCACTCGTATCTGATGAGTTCGTCCAGTATGCAGACGAATATCGACTAGGTGAATATTTCCATAAGACGCTACAACTTTGTAAGACGTATGAGCGTATTTCCCACCTTTGGCAACCCGTCTCGTGATAATAGAATCTTCATCGCGCGCAATCGGGGCGATAATCTCCCCCTCTGGCTCCAAGACACCATCTCCTTTAACAAGTGCAAAATACCTTTTTTCGATAAACTTTCGTTGTAGTTGCTTGTCTAAACGTGCATGAGCGTAGCCGTGTTTGGCAAAAAGCATCAAACCAGAAGTATCTCTATCAAGCCTAGTCACGATGTGAACTTGCTGGTTTTCATAGTTTTGCTTGACATAGTAGCCCTTGATAAAATTAGCAATGGTATTGGAATGATTGACACTGGGGATGGAAGCTACTCCATAAGGCTTATTCAAAACCAGAAAATGGTCATCCTCATAGAGAACATCCAGTGGACGCTCAATTGCTTCAAGACTCTCAAACCCTTCCTCCGCTGGAATGTCAATAGTTACCCTGTCTCCAATATCTAAGAGATAAGTCGCATTTTGAGGTTGGCCATTGACCAGAATAGCCCCGCCTCGAAACTTAATCTTAGCCAAAAGTCCCTTAGAAACCTCGTGTTTCTTGAGGAAAGTTTTGACTTTGACATGCTCATCTGTGGTAAATTCGAACCTCATTCATCCACCTCGCCGATGAAGGCATCTTTGACACGATTCCAGAAACTAGTGTGACTTGGAGTCGCTACGAAGTGAATCTTATGATGGTCGATTTGATACTCAATCCGTTCAATATTACGGAATGAATAAACGCTATTATCGACTGATATCGTGTGGTAATCATTGCGTGTCGGCAAGAGTTCAATCTTATCCTTTTTGGGAATAATGATCGATGATCCCAGAGTGCGATAGACTCGGTTGTTAAGACTCGCTATCTCCGTCAACTGCAAGGCTTCAATGGTCGGATGCAAGACAGCTCCACCCAAGGACTTGTTGTAGGCAGTACTTCCCGTTGGCGTTGAAACAGTCACTCCATCCCCACGAAATCGCTCGAACGGAACGTGGTTAATGATGATATCCGCAACCATGGTCCGGTCTGATCGACGGATACTCGCTTCATTTAAGGCCCGGAAGATTTTCACTTCTCCATTTTCAAGCGTTACCTTAACATTCAAAACAGGATAGGAAACTTTGGCACCAGTGTCGAGTAGGAGATTGGTCACCAACTGATCTAACTCAAAATCACGATAGTCTGTGTAAAATCCCAAATGTCCTGTATGAACACCTACAAATCGAACCTTGTCTAACTGATTCTCATACTTGTGAAAGGCAGACAAAAGCATCCCGTCGCCACCAATAGAAATGACGATGTCGGGATTGGTATCGTTCAGTATAAAATGTTGTTTCTTGAGTTTTTCCCTCAGCTCATGCAAAACCTTCTGACTTTGCGGTTTTCTATTTGCTATGAGGTCAACTCGTTTACCTGTATTCTTCATCTGTATCGTCACTATTTCCTACACCGTCATTTAATTTTCTGCTCAATGGATCAAAGAGAGCCTGCGCTTCCTGAATATCGTCACGAATCTTACCCATTTCTTCATCCAGTTGATAGGCTATTTTGGCCGTGATTTCCAGTCTTTTCCTGATTTCTTCTGGAAAATCGCCCTGATATTTATAATTGAGCGAGTGTTCAATCGTAGCCCAGAAATTCATGGCTAAAGTCCGTATTTGAATCTCCGCCAAAATCGTCTTCGCCCCGTTGATCGTATCAACCGTGTACTCGACAACCACGTGATAAGAACGATAACCCGAAGCCTTACGATGAGTGATATAGTCTCGTTCCTGAACGACTCTCATATCTTGGCGTTTACGTAGAATCTCAACTACCTCTTTAACGTCATCAACAAACTGAACCATGACACGTAAACCAGCAATATCTTGCAAGTCATTTTCTAAAGTTGCATAAGTAATTCCTCGACGAGCCATTTTTTCTTTAATACTTTCAATCGGTTTTACCCGACCCGTTACAAACTCAATCGGAGAATGCTTGTTTTGCTTACGATACTGTTTGCGAATTCCTCGAAGTTTAATCTTCAATTCACCAACAGCCTGAATGTAAGGATCTAAAAATTCTTCCCATTCTATGGTCATACTTTCTCCCTTGTAATGTTTGATTGCTCTGTCGAAAATCTTTGATTTTTTCAGTACATTCGTATACAATAAATACATTGTCCATTATACCATAAATCGCTTTCAAAGATATAGAAAAGGTTGAAAAAATGAAACATTTAGAAATAGAATTGAAAACACTTCTGAAAAAAGAGGAATATGATCATCTAAAAAAACAGTTTTCCCATATCCAACCCGTCCTTCAGAAAAACTACTACATTGACACACCAGATTTCCAATTGCGTGAAAAGAAGGTTGCCATGCGCATTCGCACTTTTGCAGATTGGGCGGAATTGACCTTAAAAGTACCTCAAACTGTAGGAAATATGGAATACAACCAGAAACTAACTCTTTCAGAAGCTGAATCGTACCTAGAAAAACAAAAACTACCTCAGGGTCTCGTTCTAGAGAAGCTCTCTAAGATTGGCATCGAAAGCCATGACTGGTTTGTTCTAGGCTGTCTTTCCACTCTACGTTATGAAATGAAAACTGAAATTGGCTTAATGGCCTTAGATGAAAGTCGATACTTTGACCAGACGGACTATGAACTCGAGCTTGAAGTCACCGACCATGAAAAAGGGAAAGAAGATTTTCAGAGATTTTTAGATGAAAATCAGATTACTTATCAGAAAGCTCCATCAAAATTAATTCGATTCATTAAAAACATGAAAAAAAGCTGAAATAATCTCCTTTTTTTGGTAAAATAGAAAAGATAAAAATAATAGAATCTTCATTAGAATAAAGAGACTTTTCCAAAGAAGATTCACAAAGTTTACAGAGGACGGTCTATAATGTCAGATAGAAACAACATGAAACTTTTCACCCTAAACTCTAACCCAGAAATCGCTCAAAAGATTGCTGATACTGTTGGTGTCCCTCTTGGAAAATTATCTTCACGTCAATTTTCTGATGGTGAAATCCAAGTCAATATCGAAGAGAGTGTTCGTGGGTATGACGTCTATATCATTCAATCAACAAGCTATCCAGTTAGCAACCACTTGATGGAATTATTGATTATGGTTGATGCCTGTGTTCGCGCCAGTGCTCATAGTATCAACGTCGTACTTCCTTACTTTGGCTATGCGCGTCAGGATCGCATCGCTTCTTCCCGTGAACCACTGACAGCTAAATTGGTTTCAAATATGTTAGTAAAAGCTGGGGTTGACCGTGTTCTAACTCTCGATCTCCATGCTGTGCAGGTACAAGGTTTCTTCGACATTCCAGTGGACAATCTTTATACAATTCCTCTATTTGCCAAACACTACTGTGACAAAGGCCTTCTTGGTTCTGATGTCGTTGTGGTTAGTCCAAAGAACTCTGGTGTTAAACGCGCTCGTAGCTTAGCTGAATACTTGGATGCTCCAATCGCTATAATTGACTATGCTCAAGATGACTCAGAACGAAGTGAGGGCTATATCATTGGGGATGTTGAAGGTAAGAAAGCCATCCTGATTGACGATATCCTAAATACTGGTCGTACTTTCTCTGAAGCAGCAAAGATCGTTGAACGCGAAGGGGCAACTGAAATCTATGCGGTCTCTAGTCACGGCCTCTTTGTAGAAGGTGCTGCTGAACTTCTAGACGCAACTAACATTAAAGAAATCCTTGTAACGGACTCTGTAGCAACAAAAGAAAGAACTCCTAAAAATGTATGTTACATTACTGCTAGCGAATTGCTCGGAGATGCTATCATCCGTATTCATGAAAGAAAACCAGTCAGCCCACTCTTTGCCTACAACAAAAAGAAATAAGGTGATTCTTTGATTTATTTGGACAATGCTGCAACTACACCTATGTCAGCTATAGCTATCGCAGAAATGACCAAGGTTATGCAAGAAACCCATGGTAATCCTTCAAGTATTCACAGTCATGGTCGTCATGCTGGTAAACTGCTCCGTGAAGCTCGTCAGGACTTGGCTCACTTACTTGGAACCAAACCTCAACATATATTTTTCACGTCTGGTGGTACAGAAAGTAACAATACAGCCATTATCGGCTATTGTCTCCGTCATCAGGAACGTGGCAAACATATCATCACGACAGCTATCGAACACCATTCTGTTCTTGAAACCGTTGATTATCTGGTTCAACATTTTGGCTTTGAAGCTACCATCATCCAACCAGTAAATCAAGAAATCACTGCCCAGCAATTTCAAGAAGCCTTACGTGACGATACCATCCTCGTTTCTACCATGTATGCTAATAATGAAACTGGGAGTCTCTTGCCAATTGCTGAGATTGGACATATTTTAAAAGACCATCCTGCTGCTTATCATGTAGACGCTGTTCAAGCTATCGGGAAAATTCCTATCCATCCAGAGAAGTTAGGAATTGATTTCCTCAGCGCTTCTGCCCACAAATTCCATGGACCAAAAGGAGTTGGCTTTCTTTATGCTTCTTCCGCGGACTTTGATTCCTACCTTCATGGTGGGGACCAAGAACAAAAGAAACGTGCTGGAACAGAAAACCTCGCTGCCATTGTAGGCATGGTCGCTGCTCTCAAAGAGGATTTAAATGACCAAGCTGAGCATTACCAAAAACTAAGCGCACTCAAATCTGCTTTTTTAGAAGAAATTGCAGGTCTCGACTACTATCTCAATGAAAGCAAGCACCAACTACCTTATGTTGTCAACATTGGCTTTCCTGGTCAAAAAAATGATTTGCTCTTACTCCGGTTAGATCTTGAAGGAATTTCAATTTCTACCGGTTCAGCTTGTACTGCTGGTATTGTGCAAACCAGTCATGTGCTTGAAGCATTTTATGGACCAGATTCACATCGATTGAAAGAATCTGTCCGTATCAGTCTCTCTCCTCTTAATACCGAAGAAGAACTGAAACAACTCGCACAAACCTTAAAAAATATTATTGGAGATTAATCTAATGGCATTCGAAAAAACCATTAAACTACAAAACTGCCGCTACGACTACACACTTAGCCCAACTGTCAAAAAGTTCACACTGAAAGATAATACTTTCTTTGAAACAAAAGTTGGAAACTTCGAACTAACTCGTCTACTTGAAAAAGTACCCAACAGTGGTGAAGGTTTCAACCTAAAAATCATCATCAACAAAGACCTTACAGGTGCTAAACTCAACATCACTGACAAATCTGGCCTTCGTTTGGTCAATATCTTTAAATCAGAAGACCACCACATTCATCAGGAAAAATTCTACTTCCTCATGGACAGTTTAGTAGAACGCGGTATCTTCACTAAAGAAGAAAGATAATTGACTATGTATCGACTTACCTATCAAGATAACTATCACGTAGAACGTACACTTGAATATAAGGATTACGAAGAGCTCATGTTATCTCTATCAGGCTGTGTGACCCTACCTGATACTCTCCTAATCAGCTCCTTAACGCTGAATGATAAGGTGATTTATCAAGGATTGGTTGGCGATCTCTACCGTTTTCTATCACAAGCTCATTTTTCAGATAAAAACTAAGAAATTTCTTAGTTTTTTCTTGTTTTTGTTGATTTTTTCACAATGTTTCTATAAAATAGAAGAATAGAAAGGTTGTGATTTTGTGAAAGATAAACAGTCTGCTATTCCAAAAGCAACAGCAAAAAGACTCTCTCTTTATTATCGAATTTTCAAGAGATTTCATGCAGAAAAAATCGAACGTGCCAACTCCAAACAAATTGCAGAGGCTATCGGTATCGATTCTGCGACCGTTCGTCGGGATTTTTCCTATTTTGGTGAACTAGGTCGTCGAGGTTTTGGTTACGATGTCAAAAAATTGATGAATTTTTTTGCTGATCTCCTAAATGATAACTCAATTACAAATGTTATGTTGGTTGGAATCGGAAATATGGGCCATGCCCTTCTCCACTACCGCTTCCATGAGCGTAACAAGATGAAAATTATCATGGCCTTTGACCTAGATGACCATCCAGAAGTTGGAAGCCAGACACCTGATGGGATTCCAATCTATGGTATCTCTCAGATTAAAGAAAAAATCAAAGAAGCAGATGTCAAAACTGCTATCCTAACAGTTCCAAGTGTTAAATCACAAGAAGTTGCCAATCTTTTGGTTGATGCTGGTGTAAAAGGCATTCTCAGTTTTTCACCTGTCCACCTTCACCTCCCAAAAGATGTGGTCGTTCAGTACGTCGATTTGACAAGCGAACTCCAAACCCTCCTCTATTTTATGCGTAAAGAGGATTAGAAAGCGAAAGCATGTATGAAAAAACCAGTTATTGGGATTACAGGAAATGAAAAAGCTCATCCAGATGATGACATCATGATGAGCTATGCAGCAAAGGGCTTTGTTGAAGGAGTCAAGGACGCTGGCGGAATTCCAATCATCCTACCGATTGGTGATCAAGAAATGGCTGCCTATTACATCAGTATCATTGATAAGCTCATCCTAACGGGTGGGCAAAATGTTGATCCAAAATACTATGGTGAACCAAAGGCTATTGATAGTGATGACTACCACCTTCAAAGAGATATTTTTGAACTAGCACTTATTAAAGAAGCGATTAAGCAGAAGAAACCAATTTTCTCTGTTTGTCGAGGTACTCAACTTTTCAATGTCGCCATGGGAGGCACGCTTCACCAAGATATCGAGGATCATTGGCAGGACTGTTCAGCCGAATACACGACACAACGTCTCGTAACGGAACCTGATACCATTCTCCGAGAAATCTATGGAGAAATCTCTCACATCAATTCCTTCCACCACCAGAGTATTAAAGATCTAGCTCCTAATCTTAAGGTTGTAGCACATGATCCTAAAGATGGAATCATTGAGGCTGTGACAACTACGGACGGCTTTCCTTATCTTGGTGTTCAATGGCATCCAGAATTTCTATTTGAAAATCGCCCCAAAGATAAAACGCTATTTGACTATGTTGTTAACGAACTCTAAATCAGATCCGTCTTTTCACGGTAACTAAAGTAATCAGAGTGAGAGACAATCAGATGATCCAGAAACACAATTCCCATCAGTTCGCAGGCTTCCTTGACTAGCTTAGTGACATGGTCGTCGTTTCGACTAGGAGATACAGCACCAGATGGATGATTGTGAACGAGAATCACTGAGGTAGCCATATGCTTCAAAGCATAGTGAAGGATTTCCCGTGGTTCAGCAATGCTGCGTGTCGCAGATCCGATAAAAATAGTTTGCTGATGAATGATTTGATTTTGAGTATTGAGATAGAGCGCCACTAGGTGCTCTTGTTTTTTGTCGCCAAGTTCCTGTTGCATTTTCTTGGCTAGTTTTTGACTACTGAGAATACTTTCCATCTCAAGGGCTTCATGTTTGTGAATACGATGCCCCAGTTCAATCACCGCTTGTAGTTCAATGGCCTTAATCCGTCCAATACCAGACAGACTCTGCAATTCCTGCAGGGTCATTTTTTTCAAATCAGTTAGACTGTTGAGACTATTCACCACTTTTTGGGCAATTTCAAAAACATTAGCCTTACGCGTTCCGGTTCTAAGTAGTATTGCTAGCAATTCTTGATTGCTCAGTGCCTCTACTCCTTCTTTAACTAGTCTTTCTCTAGGCAAGAGTGAATCTTCTTGGAATGAAATACTGTACATAAAAATCCTCCTCACTTTATTATTCGTGAGGAGGATGAAAAATTAGATTTTTTTCTCAATTGGAGCAACGCTGGCTAGGAGTTTTTTCAGACCCACTTCTGGGAAATTGATTTTCAACTCCTGAGTATCACCGCTACCAGAGACTTCCAGAACAGTTCCCTCTCCCCACTTCTTGTGGAGAGCAATATCCCCAATAGACCAGTTGGTATCGCTTGAATCTTTTTTATTTCCGGATGTAAACTGTCCAAACGGAAGACCACTTGACTGGATGGAGCTTGGTGCAGCCTTGCGTTTTCGTTCTTGAAGCGCCTGAGCTAGGCTCATACCTTGACCAAAGGCCACTCCACCACTGCTATAAGATGCCTTAAAGCTAGTATTCGCCGGACGAGCCAAGCCTTGATATTCAATCAAGTCCGAACTAATTTCATTGATAAAACGAGTTGGACGATTGTAGTTGGTACGCCCAAAAAGCAAGCGAGAGTTAGCATTGGTCAGATAAAGGATCTTTTCTGCGCGTGTAATACCGACATAGGCCAAACGGCGTTCTTCTTCCAGTTCATCAGGATCCTCAGCTGCACGGCTAAGTGGAAAGACATTTTCCTCCATCCCAATGATAAAGACAACTGGGAACTCAAGTCCCTTAGCTGCGTGCAAGGTCATTAAGGTCACTTCTGATGTCTCCTGACTGCCTGAATCCGTATCCGCAATCAGGGCAAGGTCATTCAAGAAACGACTGAGTTTGTCCAAACCTGTTTCCTCTTCTTGACTATCAGGATTGTCGTCAAAATTCTTGGTAACAGATAGAAATTCCTCGATATTTTCAACCCGAGCCTTGCTTTCTAAGGTCGCTTGGGCATTGAGAATATCGATATAACCTGTTTTTTCTAGAACAGCCTCAACCAGCTCGGTGATAGTTAATTGATCCAGTTTTTCTCGCAAATCCAAAATCATATTGGCAAAGTCCCAAATTGACTGTGCTGCCTTCCCCTTGATTCCTGATAACATGATATTGGCTGAAGCATCCAGCATAGACATGTCTTGCATATTAGCAAAGCCGCGAATTTTCTCAACGGTTCCTGGGCCAATTCCGCGTTTAGGCTCGTTGATAATGCGCTCAAAACTGATATTATCACTCAAATTGGCAATGAGGTTAAGATAAGCGATAATATCACGGATTTCCTTACGGCTGTAGAACTTGGTTCCTCCAACCATAGTATAAGGAATATTGGACTTGAGCAAGGCTTCCTCAATGGTACGGGATTGTGCATTAGTCCGATAAAGAACTGCAAAATCCTTATGAAGGAAGTTTTGACTGCGACCAAGTTCATCGATGGTTTTGGCTACAAAAACAGCCTCATCTTGTTCATCGTTGGCTCTGTAGTAGACGATTTGTTCCCCATCAGCATTCTGAGTCCAGAGATTCTTAGGACGACGATTTTTATTGTTTTTGATGACGTCGTTGGCGGCTTGCAGAATAGTTTTGGTTGAACGGTAATTTTCCTCTAACAAAACGACCTTGGCGTTAGGGTAATCTTTCTCAAAATCCAAGATATTCTGCATATCAGCCCCACGCCAACCGTAGATGGACTGGTCCGCATCTCCAACTACACAGATATTTTTAAAGCGAGATGCCAAGAGTTTGACCAATTGATACTGGGCATGGTTGGTATCTTGGTACTCATCAACGTGGATGTATTGGAACTTCTGCTGATAGTAGGTCAAAACATCAGGATTTTGATCAAAGAGACGCAGGGTCAGCATGATTAAGTCGTCAAAGTCAACGGACTCAGACTGACGAAGCTCTTTTTGATAGACTGTGTAACACTGAGCTACAATTTGCGTGTACATATCGCCAGCTTGAGCAGCATATGCGACATCATCAATCAGGTCATTCTTAGCATTGGAAATGGTTCCCAAAATAGTCCGTTCATTCCATTTTTTAGGATCCAAGTTCAACTGCTTGAAAATGCGTTTCATGAGAGTTCTCTGTTCTCCTGGATCTACAATGGTGAAGTTCCGATTGTAGCCAATATGATCCGCATCGCGACGTAGGATACGAACACACATGGAGTGAAAGGTCGCAATCAAACAGTCCTGAGTAGCTGGATTGAGGCCATAGGCACGCTCCTTCATCTCACGCGCCGCCTTATTGGTAAAGGTAATGGCCAAGATATTCCAAGGATTGACCATCTTTTCATCAATCAAATAAGCAATACGGTGGGTCAAAACTCGGGTCTTCCCAGAACCAGCCCCCGCCATGATTAACAAGGGGCCTTCTGTCGTTTGCACAGCCTCAGCTTGACGGTCATTCATTCCATTCAATAATGCGTTCATTTTCTCTTCCTTACTCTTGAAGTCAATGTTTCTATTATATCAGAAATCAGAGAAAATATCTTTACCTAGATTGGTTACGTCTAGAAGGTAAATCTTTCATCAGCTGAAGACAACTCCTTAAATCTAGATAAAAAAATGAGCTTGGATTAAAATCTCCAAACTCATTTGAATTCAATTAAACTATTAGAACAATCCTAGAACGGTTCCATCACTTTCAACATCCATGTTAAGAGCGGCTGGTCGTTTTGGAAGTCCTGGCATGGTCATGACATCACCAGTTAGGGCAACGATGAAACCTGCACCTAATTTTGGTACCAATTCACGAATGGTAATTTCAAAGTTTTCTGGAGCTCCAAGTGCATTTGGATTGTCAGAGAAACTGTACTGAGTTTT
Organism: uncultured Streptococcus sp.; assembly: GCA_963533485.1. GTDB lineage: Bacteria > Bacillota > Bacilli > Lactobacillales > Streptococcaceae > Streptococcus. The sequence continues at coordinate 16,720 of CAUSPE010000009.1, read as the reverse complement.
CGCCATACAGATTGGCAATTTGTCCCAACCATTCTGAACGATTTGGGCGATTTGCGTTTGAGCTTTCTTTTCAAAGTTGACTTTTGTACCGCGATAGATTTCAGTAACAATCTTTTCAATCTTTTCTTGGACAGAAAGGTCGTTGTCATAAAGGCGAGTATAGTTGGATGGATTTTCAGCAATAGTCTGAACAACCGTTTCGGCAAGCGCTACTCCACCTTCCGCGCCATTGGCCCAGACACTTGCTAGTTCAACTGGCACATCAATAGAAGCACAGAGTTCTTTCAAGGCTGCGATTTCAGCTTCAGTATCAGAAACAAATTCGTTAATCGCGACGACTGCAGGCACTCCAAATTTACGGATATTCTCAACGTGGCGTTTCAAGTTAGCAAAACCTGCACGAACCGCCTCAACATTTTCCTCTGTAAGAGCGTCCTTAGCTACGCCACCATTCATCTTAAGGGCACGAAGGGTTGCAACAATAACTACTGCATCTGGAGATGTAGGCAAGTTTGGCGTCTTGATATCAAGGAATTTCTCAGCACCAAGATCTGCACCAAAACCGGCTTCAGTAACAGTATAATCAGCCAAGCGAAGGGCTGTGCTTGTTGCCAAAACAGAGTTACATCCATGAGCAATATTGGCAAATGGACCACCGTGTACAAAGGCAGGTGTACCGTAAATTGTCTGAACCAAGTTTGGTTTGATAGCATCTTTCAAAATCAATGCTAAAGCCCCCTCAACCTGCAAATCACCAACAGAAACTGGCGTACGATCGTAACGATAGCCGATAACGATATTCGCCAAACGACGTTTCAAATCTTCAATATCCGTCGCCAAGCAAAGAATGGCCATGATTTCGGAAGCAACGGTAATATCGAAACCATCCTCACGTGGAATACCATTTAGAGGACCACCAAGTCCAACGGTCACATGACGAAGGGCACGGTCATTCAAGTCCACAACACGTTTCCAAAGAATACGACGTTGGTCGATTCCCAGCTCATTTCCTTGGTGTAAGTGGTTGTCAATCAAGGCAGAAAGAGCATTGTTAGCAGTTGTAATGGCATGCATATCCCCGGTGAAGTGAAGGTTGATGTCTTCCATTGGCAACACTTGAGCATAACCACCACCGGCTGCACCACCCTTAATCCCCATGACTGGACCAAGAGATGGTTCGCGGATGGCAATCATGGTTTTCTTACCAATCTTGTTCAAGGCATCCGCAAGACCAATGGTAATGGTTGATTTCCCTTCACCTGCAGGTGTTGGGTTGATGGCAGTAACCAAGATCAATTTACCAACTGGATTGCTCTCAACTGCACGAATTTTATCAAAGCTGAGTTTAGCCTTATACTTCCCGTACAATTCCAAATCATCGTAAGAAATTCCAAGTTTCTCAACAACATCAACGATTGGCTTCAACTCAATACTCTGTGCGATTTCAATATCTGTTTTCATTCAAAACTCCTCTAACCTCTAATGTGATAATTCATTATAACACAAAACAAGATTTTTAACATCCATAAACTCTCTAAACGTTCGTAAATATTCTGAATTTCAAGATTTTTAGGGCCCTTTAAAAAATTTTATATGGCTTTATAGTTATAAACTATAGTGTAGCTTTGTTTTAGCAAAATTTTATCGCTTTCATTTTACTTACTGTTTATTTTTGTGTACAATAGTCCTATGAAAATTTTAGTCACATCGGGCGGTACCAGTGAAGCTATCGATAGTGTCCGCTCTATTACTAACCATTCTACTGGTCGCTTGGGAAAAATCATCACTGAAACCTTGCTTGCTGCGGGGCATGAAGTTTGTTTGATAACGACAAAACGAGCTGTGAAGCCAGAAGCTCATCCCAACCTAAGCATTCGAGAAATTAATAATACCAACGACCTTCTAGTTGAGATGCAAGAATGTGTTCAAAATTATCAAGTCTTGATTCATTCTATGGCTGTTTCTGACTACACACCTGTTTATATGACAGGGCTTGAGGAAGTTCAGGCTAGCTCCTATTTGGAAGAATTCTTAAACAAGCAGAATCATCAAGCTAAGATTTCTTCAACTGATGAGGTGCAGGTCTTATTCCTGAAAAAAACACCCAAAATCATCTCTCTGGTCAAAGAATGGAATCCTGCCATTCATCTGATTGGGTTTAAATTGCTGGTTGATGTCTCTGAAGATTATCTCATTGAGATTGCACGAAAGAGTCTTATCAAGAACCAAGCAGACTTGATCATTGCAAATGACCTGACTCAAATTTCAGCAAATCAGCATCAAGCAATCTTTGTTGAGAAAGAGCAACTCCAAACCGTTCAAACCAAAGAAGAAATCGCAAATCTCCTTCTTGAAAAAATTCAAGCATACGATTTTTAGAAAGGAAAGCCATGGCAAATATTCTCATCGCGGTGACAGGTTCCATTGCCTCCTATAAATCAGCTGACTTAGTCAGTTCCTTGAAAAAACAGGGCCATCATGTCACTGTCTTAATGACTGAGGCAGCGAGAGAGTTTATCCAACCGTTGACACTTCAAGTCCTCTCTCAAAATCCTGTCCACCTTGATGTCATGCAGGAACCCTATCCTGATCAAGTCAATCATATCGAACTAGGCAAAAGGACCGACCTTTTTATTGTAGCCCCAGCTACTGCTAATACCATCGCAAAGTTAGCCCATGGATTTGCGGACAACATGGTGACAAGTACAGCACTTGCCTTGCCAGACCACGTCAAAAAGTTAGTCGCACCAGCTATGAATACAAAAATGTATGACCATCCGGCAACTCAGGCTAATCTAAAAACATTAGAGACCTATGGTTATCAGATTATCTCTCCCAAGGAATCTCTACTAGCCTGTGGCGATCACGGCAAAGGCGCCCTAGCTGACCTGAATACAATTTTAGAAAGAATAAAGGAAACCCTCAATGAACAAACGCTCTAACATTGCTCCAATTGCTATCTTTTTTGCAGTTATGCTCGTTATCCACTTTTTGAGCTCTCTCCTATTTAATCTTTTCCCATTTCCAATTAAACCAACTATCGTTCATATTCCAGTCATTATTGCTAGTATCATCTATGGTCCTCGCGTTGGAGTTACACTTGGTTTTTTGATGGGACTATTGAGCTTAACGGTAAACACGATTACCATCCTTCCAACCAGCTACCTCTTCTCACCATTCGTACCGAACGGAAACATCTATTCTGCGATTATCGCTATTGTTCCTCGCATTTTGATTGGTCTGACACCTTACTTGGTTTATAAATTATTAAAAAACAGAACAGGTCTCATCTTTGCTGGTGCTCTCGGTTCCCTTACCAACACCGTCTTTGTCCTTGGGGGAATCTTCTTCCTTTTTGGAAATGTCTTCGATGGCAATATCCAAAAACTGCTGGCAACTGTTATCTCTACAAACTCAATTGCCGAGCTTGTCATCTCTGCCGTTCTAACAGTAGCAATTGTTCCCCGTCTCGAAACCTTGAAGAAATAAAAAATCAACTCCACTTTCATCCTGAAGGTGGAGTTTAGCATTTAAAACATGAGAAACATCAATAGAATGTGAAATCCAAAGCGCAGGAGTTGATACGAAAGAGGTGTAGGTTGCTGACTTTTTTGGCTATCCAAGTATAGGGTTAGAGATAGAAAAATCAAACCAAATGCAATCACCAATCTGACGAAATAAGCAATTTCGAGTATTGCTGCCATCAAAAGAAAACCTAATAAAGGAAGGCTAAAAAGTGAAACAGCCAGGCCACTTGCTAATAGAGAGAGTAGCGAAAGGACCAATAAACTGTAAACTAGGAAACGAGTCCAACCTGAGACTATTTTCCCTTCACTTTTCTGTTTTGACATCATCACGATTACCACGATTAGGTAAACAAAAAGTATCATCACAATTTCTCCTCAGTTCCTATTATTCTTTACCACATTTTAACCAAATTTTCCTGAAAAATCAATAATGCTTCTTGACTTGATTGGTGATTTATTGTACTATACTTGTGTATATACAGATAAATGGAGGTTCTTATGGATATACGGAAAAAAACGCAGTTTATGACTATGACTGCCCTACTCACTGCAATCGCGATTTTGATTCCAATCATTATGCCTTTTAAAATCGTTATCCCACCGGCTTCTTACACCTTGGGAAGTCATATCCCCATCTTTATCGCCATGTTTCTTTCTCCTTTGATGGCTGCTTTTGTGATTATTGCTTCTAGTCTCGGTTTTCTGATGGCTGGCTATCCGCCTGTTATTGTACTTCGTGCCTTCTCTCATATTGTTTTTGGTACTTTGGGAGCTTTGTACTTAAAGAAATTCCCTGAAACCTTGGATAAACCAAAGGCGTCTTGGATTTTTAACTTTATTTTGGGTGTTGTTCATGCTATCGCAGAAGTAATAGCTTGTATCATCTTTTATGCTACTTCAGGGACAAATGTTGAAAATATGTTTTATGTTCTCTTTGTCCTAGTTGGTTTTGGCACAATCGTCCATAGTATGGTAGACTATACATTAGCACTAGCTGTCTATAAAGTGCTTCGAAAACGTCGCTAAAAGGAAAAGCTATGACAAAGGATCGCAAACAAGCTCTTCTCAAACTGTTAAAAGAGGCGCCAAAAGCTCTCAATGGTCAAACCTTGGCTGAACACTTCCATGTTACGCGCCAGGTCATTGTACAGGACATCGCTATTCTCCGAGCAGATGGAGCTCCTATCCTATCCACCAATCGTGGTTATATCTACAAAGAAAATGATGCCAGCCCCTACGTCCACAAACTCTTTAAAGTGAAACATGAACTGGAAGAAATCGGTCAGGAACTTCTAGCTATTGTAGATAATGGCGGACGCGTTCAAAATATCTTAATCGATCATCCCGTTTATGGCGAAATTGAAACCCTACTCAAACTCACCTGCCGCCGAGATGTCCAGCACTTTCTGGAACAAGTCGAGAATTCAGACTTTAGACCCCTTTCTGAATTGACAGACGGCATCCATTACCACCTTGTTGAAGCCGAGACACAACAAGACCTCCACTATATCGAGGAGGCCTTGGATCAGTTAGGTTATTTAGTAAAAGACTAGAAAATTTCTTTCTCCCAGCCATCATCTGTACGATGACGGTAGAAAAATTCAGACTTGTCAGGTGCTTCCATCATTTCCATCAAAGGCAACATATCATAGGCCAGTTCCAAGTTTGGAATCTGGTCTTTTTGCACCCAAGATACTTCTCCTTCCTCTGAGGATTGGAGACTACCAGTAAACTCTGTCGCCTTATAACAAACAACGATGTAGCGCCCACCTGTATCTAAGGGCCAGTTTTTAATGCCGACCAGTTGGGGATTTTGAATGGTCAAGCCAGTTTCTTCGTATATTTCACGAATGACAGACTCGGCAAAGGCCTCGCCATTCTCAACATGTCCTCCTGGAAAGGCATAGCCAGACCAGCGATTGTTTTCAGGAGAGCGATATTGCATGACTACTCGCTTATTTTCTAGATCTTCGATTAGACAGATGTTGGTTAAAATGGTTGCTTGGGAACGTGACATGGATTCACTCACTTTCTATTTGTTATTATTCATCTCGATATTTTACTTCTGCCTTCATGATAAAGGGATTGATCAATTCATGATGGTCATAAGTAGTACGGGCCAAAAAACCTCTAGCAATGATGATTTCCTTATCTTCTATGCGATAGTCTATATTGATAGGGACGGCTGGATCCGAGATAACTGATAAAACAAAGAATGCTGCAAACCAAAGGTAAAATGTCACCAATCCACTAAATATTTGAAAAATAAGGTGATACCATTTAGCATCTCTTGTTCTATAAAAGATTCTCCAAGGATGGATTAGGAAGGTCAAACAAAGAATGAAAAACCAACTATTCCACAAAATCGGCGTAAAAGATAGTCCAAAAACCAGCAACACCAAATGAAGAACCACAAAGGTCAGCAAAGCCAAATAAAGTGTCTTAAACGAAATTAACTTAGTTAGATTTTCTTTTGTCATAATTTTTCCTCTTTTTATCATTATATTTCAAAATCACCATCAATATCGCTGGAATGATGAAAAAGATTAGATAGGTAGCAATTGGAAGCCAGATGTAGCGATAATCGATAGATAATAGGGAAGGAATTTTTTTAACATTTCTCCCTTTCACCCCAACAAGTAAGTGGAGGAGAAAAATAGGTCCGTTTATGAATAGAAAAGTTTTTAAAAATCCTTGTACTGAAGCCTTATTGCTAAAACCATCTCTAAAAATACCTTGATAAAGTGTGTGCACCAAAAAGACAAAATTCATAATAATTGGCAAGACATAGGACATTTCTTGATACGGTTTCGGGATAAGTGACGTCCCGAACAACACATACATGATACCAAAAATAGATAATAATATTATACCACCATCCATAAAAGAAGCAATCTTTGAATGTCTTTCCTGCCACAATTGGACGTGAGCTACCAAAGAATACTTTTTCTGGATTTTTCTCATTTGTCTGTTCTGTTGTTTGATCTTCTTTTGTCTCTTAGTCTTTCGTTCCATTTACGCCTCCTTCTTCTCTTTTCTATCTGTATAATCAAAAGCAGAATTCCCAGCCCCAAGAAAAAGAAAAAGAGATAACTTACAATAGGAACCCAGACATAGGCTGGATCCATAGAAATTATGGGAGGGAAATTCGTTGACTTACGACGTCCTAGCCAATTCAGACCTACCAAGAGATGAAAGGGAAAAAGAAGACCATTGAACCCAATAAATCCCCATGAAAAGTAACGCCATTTCTGAAGTTTATCACTACTAAAACGAAAGACAAGGAAATAGGTTGATACGATCAGAAGGATAAGATTGAAGCTTAAGGGGGAAAGATAGTTTATGTTCGGTAATAGGTAACTAATGTAAGAGGCGGCAAGAAATGATACAAACATAGATCCAAATAATACACTCGTATCCAAAAGTTGACCAATCCTTCTGTGCCTTTCCATCCAAAGAAAAATCCTCTTAGTCCAAGAAGACTTTTCTTTTGTCTTGTACTTCATTTGTCTACTCATCTTCATTTTCATCTACTCCTTTTTTTGAACCTTTAGAGAGAAAGAAGATTGCTAAAGTTAACATCAAGACTAGAAGGTAGATGACAATAGGAAACCAGATATAGGATGACTCCAGTGAAAACAAAGGCGAGAGAACGATTCTTCCTCTTTTTCTCACACCAATCAGTTGAAAAATGAAGCTAAGGATATTGATATAAATAAAGGGTTCACAAAATCTTTTAAGGGCCCTTTCTTTTTCAGTTTTCACTGACAAAAAGAGAGCATAGAACCTATTACCCAAAATAAAAAGATTCAATTGCAAGGGAAATAAGAGTTCTCTGTACCGAAAATCAGCTGGAATGCTTTTGTTCTGTGATGTTGTAAATTCTATAACTAGGAACAAGATGATATAAAAGACAATATCAAGCATAAATTTGACAAATCGATGCCCTTGTAACCAAAAACGAACAGAATCTAAGCCTGATGACTTCTTATAATTCTTCTCTTTCAATTTCATAATAACTTCTTTCCATTAAAAATATATTCTAAAACGTAATCGTTTGTTCATTGTATAATCTAAAAACAAAATCGCAATTCTACCAGCATTTAACTCTCAGATTTTGATGATTTCTTACTTACCATTCTAATTTCAGTGATAGGTTTTCCAAGGTCAAGTATTTTTTCTTGCCCATCAAAAGTAAAACCCATTTTTTGATAGAAAGCAATGGCTCGCTTATTCTCTTTTAATACCCATAAAAATATTTCAGAGAACTGTTCAAGAGTCGTCAGAGCTTCCTTCATTAACTTCTGAGCAATACCTTTTCCATAATAGTCTTTTAAAACATATAAGGCAATAATTTCACCAGCTTGAATAGTCTCATCACGAAAGTTTCCATAACTGATAAAACCAACTACCTTCATATCATCTATCGCAATCAATGTATTTTTAGGATATTTTTGACTAAAGAATCGACATCTTTCTAATGTCATCGTCTCCTGAAATTCTGCAGGTAAAAGATCATCATAAGCCTCTCTCCACGTTTGCCAATGAACGAAGGATTTACCTTCTATCTCTTCAGGAGTTTCCATTTGTTTGATAGTTAGGTTCATTTATTTTACTCCATTCTTCTCTCAGAATACCATATTTAATACTATCAAAATATTTGCCTTGGTAATAACGAACTTTTGGAATATGAGCTTCTTTTTTCATTCTTAATTTTTCAGCAAGTTTTACCATACCAAGATTTCCTGACCAAGTTGTCAAACCAAGATGCTCCAACACCAAGTAATCCTTAAATGTCCGATCTATCCATTGTAGCATAGCAGCTTTTCCAATGCCAGAGTTCCAAAATTTGTTATCATAAATACAAATCCCCAATTCCATCCATCTTGTTTGTTTACATACCCAGTAGCGCGAAACAGTCCCAACAAGTTTATCATCAACAAAAATACCAAGGCGATTTGAGTTGTTTAGAGTAGATTCTGATTTTTGTAGTTTAAATTCTTGAAAATTAGGAAAATGCTGATAATCGTCATAATAGGGAGCATCATACTGCTTCCAAATTGGATTAGATTGTGAATAAGCAATTTCCCACAAAGACACCAAATCTTCTTCATTTAGTTTTCTTAAATAAACCATACTTTTTCCTAATCCAACGCCTTGACTTCCTCAGCAACTTTTTGCAGATATTTTTGTCTTGTAGAATTTGTATTTACCTCACGCCCTAACTCACCCAAAATTGAAACTTTCTTTGTTTTGATACCGCAATGATTCAGGACAGCATTCTTTAATACTGATATTCCATAACTGTCTGGAATACTGATAGAACCTGAAAATACTTTGTACCACCATGTTGGTGCCATTGATGTTGCGTAAATACTGGCTGTTTTTCCTTTTAGTAACTTTTTAAACTGCTGACCTCTTAAGTAGTTTAAAATAAAACTTCCTTTATTATTGGCAGAGTACGCAATTCCTGGCGTGAAAACACGATCGATCCACCCCTTCAATAAACTAGGCATACTACTCCACCAAATTGGATAGACAAAAATGAAATGATCTGCCCACTGAATTAATTCCTGAGAGCGAAGTATGAAGGGGTCTTCTTCCATCCGTTTTCGATAACCATAACGTAATACGGGATCAAAATCTATCTCATTTAGGTTAATAGATTCAAGCTCATGATGATTTGAGTCAATATTTTCTACAATCGTTTGAAAAATTTCTTGACAGAAACTTCCCTTGTCAGGATGTCCATTGATGACTAAAATTTTCATTCGTTTTCTCCTATCTAATCCAACGCCTTCACTTCCAACATCATATCACGTATCTGTGCAGCGAGTTCAAAGTCAAGCACTTCGACGGCTTCTTGCATTTGTTTTTCGAGTTTTTTAACGAGTTCCTTGCGCTCTTGTTTGTTGAGGCTATTGATATCGACTTCCTTGTCCTCTTCCTTAGAAACTGCCTTGGTCACGGCAATAAGATCACGGATTTCTTTCTTAATGGTTTGTGGGACGATATCATGCTCTTCATTATAAGCCATCTGGATTTTCCGACGGCGGGCCGTTTCATCAATGGCACGTTGCATAGACTGGGTCATCGTGTCCGCATACATGATGACATGTCCTTCACTATTACGGGCAGCACGTCCAATGGTCTGGATGAGGCCACGCTCGTTACGAAGGAAACCTTCCTTGTCAGCATCGAGAATGGCAACCAAACTCACTTCAGGAACGTCAATCCCTTCACGGAGCAGGTTAATTCCGACCAAGACATCAAAGACACCCAAACGTAGGTCACGGATAATCTCCGTTCGTTCCAAGGTCTTAATATCCGAGTGCATGTACTTGACCTTGATGCCCATTTCTTTGAAGTAGTCGGTCAAGTCTTCTGCCATTTTCTTGGTCAAGGTGGTAATAAAGGTCCGTTCATTCTTTTCAACACGGGCATTGATTTCACCTAGGAGGTCATCAATCTGTCCCATAGTCGGACGAACTTCCACCTCTGGGTCTAGAAGCCCTGTCGGACGAATGATTTGCTCAATCACTGTCTCGGTCTGTTCATTTTCATAGTCACCTGGTGTCGCTGAAACATAAACAATCTGGTGAACATGACTCTCAAACTCCTCACGACGGAGAGGACGATTGTCCAAGGCTGACGGTAAACGGAAACCATAATTAACTAGCATTTCCTTACGCGAACGGTCTCCATTGTACATACCTTTGATTTGCCCCATAGTCATGTGACTTTCATCAATCATGATCAAGAAATCATCAGGGAAAAAGTCGAGAAGCGTATAAGGAGGCTCTCCTTCACTACGACCATCCATGTGGCGTGAGTAGTTCTCAACCCCATTTGTATAACCCATCTCACGTAACATCTCAATATCATACTCTGTCCGCTGTTTCAAACGCTGGGCCTCTAGCAGTTTACCTTCCTTCTCAAAGACAGCTAACTGCTCTTCTAATTCTGCTTGAATTTTTGCAATCGCAACTTCCATATGGTCGTCATTGGTCACAAAGTGAGTGGCAGGGAAAATCGCCAAATGATCCACTTCGCCCAATACCTGACCTGTCAAAGCCTCAACCTCGCGGATACGGTCAATCTCATCCCCGAAAAACTCAACTCGAAAAGCGTGTTCATCACGAGAAGCTGGGAAAATCTCCACCACATCCCCGCGAACGCGAAATCTTCCCCGTTGGAAATCAATATCATTGCGTTCAAACTGGATATCAACCAAGTCATTCAAGAGTTTATCACGAGAAATTTCAAGACCTGGACGCAGACTTACAACACTGTCAGCGTATTCCTTGGGCGAACCCAAACCATAGATGCAAGAGACAGAGGCCACTACGATGACATCATTGCGCTCTAAAAGGGCTGATGTCGCTGAGTGGCGGAGCTTGTCAATCTCATCATTGACCGAGCTATCCTTTTCAATATAAGTATCACTCGAAGGGACATAGGCCTCAGGTTGATAATAATCATAGTAGGATACGAAGTACTCAACAGCATTCTCAGGGAAAAATTCCTTGAACTCCCCATAGAGCTGACCAGCTAGAGTTTTGTTATGGGCAATAACCAAAGTAGGTTTATTGACTTTGGAAATGACCTGACTCATGGTATAGGTCTTCCCTGTACCCGTCGCCCCCATCAGAATCTGAGCCTTTTCTCCACCCTCGATATTGTCAACCAACTGCTCAATCGCTTGGGGTTGATCTCCTGAAGGTTCATATTTTGATACTAGTTTAAATTTATTATCTGTAATTCTATTAATCATGATTGCCTCATCTGCATTTTTCTATCCTTCTATTTTACCATAAATTTACTTTTCAGACTCTTCTCTAGGTTGATAAGAGTGGGTATTTCATGTTAGATTTCCTTACATAAAATTCATAAAATTTGCCTTTTCATTCATTTTCTGATATAATGGGAAAATATTCGGAAAAGGAGACTAAAAATGAAGAAAAAAATACTAGCATGTTTGCTCATTTTATTTCCCATTTTCTCACTAGGTATGGCAAAAGCTGATACTGTTAAGATTGTGTCTGATACAGCTTACGCACCTTTTGAGTTTAAAGATTCAGATCAAACCTATAAAGGGATTGATGTTGATATTATCAATAAAGTCGCAGAAATCAAAGGATGGAACATCCAAATGTCTTATCCTGGCTTTGATGCAGCTGTAAATGCAGTGCAGTCAGGTCAAGCAGATGCTATTATGGCAGGTATGACAAAAACAAAAGAACGTGAAAATGTCTTCACCATGTCTGATACCTATTATGATACAAAAGTTGTCATTGCTACTACAAAGGCAAATAAAATCACCAAATATGAGGAACTTAGCGGCAAAACAGTTGGTGTTAAGAACGGAACTGCCGCTCAACGTTTCCTCGAAAGTATCAAAGATAAATACGGTTTCTCTATTAAAACCTTTGATACAGGTGATTTGATGAATAACAGTCTAAGTGCTGGTGCTGTAAATGCCATCATGGATGATAAACCTGTTATTGAGTATGCGATTAACCAAGGACAAGATCTCAGCATCAATATGGAAGGTGAGGCTGTTGGAAGCTTTGCCTTTGGTGTCAAGAAAGGGAGCAAGTATGAACACTTGGTTACCGAGTTTAACGAAGCCCTAGCACAAATGAAGAAGGATGGTAGCTTGGAGCAAATCATCCAAAAATGGACAGCTTCTACAACTACGGCAACCCCGACGACAACTACTGCTACTGGACAAAAAGCTACTCCAGTGAAAAGCAAGTACATTATTGCCAGTGACTCATCTTTCGCCCCATTCGTCTTTCAAAATTCAAGCAATCAATACACTGGTATTGATATGGACCTCATCAAGGCGATTGCCAAAGATCAAGGTTTTGAAATTGAAATTACCAACCCAGGATTTGACGCAGCCATTAGTGCTGTTCAAGCAGGGCAAGCAGATGGTATCATTGCTGGTATGTCTGTAACAGATGCCCGTAAGGAAACCTTCGACTTCTCAGAATCATACTACACAGCAAATACGATTCTTGGTGTAAAAGAATCAAGCACAATTGCTTCTTATGAAGACCTCAAGGATAAAACTGTCGGTGTTAAAAACGGAACTGCTTCCCAAACATTCCTTACTGAAAATCAAAACAAATACGGCTATAAGATTAAAACCTTCGCAGATGGCGCATCTATGTATGACAGTCTGAATACTGGATCTATCGATGCCGTGATGGATGATGAGCCAGTTCTCAAATATTCTATCAGCCAAGGTCAAAAATTGAAAACACCAATCGCTGGAACTCCAATTGGTGAAACTGCCTTTGCGGTTAAAAAAGGAACAAATCCTGAATTGATCCAGATGTTCAATAACGGACTTGCGAACCTCAAAGCTAACGGAGAATTTCAAAAGATTCTTGACAAGTATCTAGCTAGCGAAATTTCAACTGACTCTACAAGTACGGTTGACGAAACAACTATCTGGGGCTTGCTTCAAAACAACTACAAACAACTTCTTAGTGGACTTGGAATCACTCTTGCTCTAGCTCTTATCTCATTTGCAATTGCCATTGTCATCGGTATTATCTTTGGTATGTTTAGTGTTAGCCCATACAAATCTCTTCGCTTAATCTCTGAGATTTTCGTTGACGTTATTCGAGGAATTCCATTGATGATTCTTGCAGCCTTCATCTTCTGGGGTATTCCAAACTTCATCGAGTCCATTACAGGCCAACAAAGTCCAATCAATGATTTTGTAGCTGGTACTATCGCCCTCTCACTCAATGCAGCTGCTTATATCGCTGAAATTGTTCGTGGTGGGATTCAAGCTGTTCCAGTTGGTCAAATGGAAGCCAGCCGCAGTCTTGGTATCTCTTATGGAAAAACCATGCGTAAGATTATCTTGCCACAAGCGACTAAACTAATGCTTCCAAACTTCGTCAACCAGTTCGTTATTGCGTTGAAAGATACAACTATCGTGTCAGCTATCGGTCTGGTGGAACTCTTCCAAACTGGTAAGATCATCATCGCCCGTAACTACCAAAGTTTCAAGATGTATGCAATCCTTGCTATCTTCTATCTTGTAATTATCACGCTTTTGACTAGACTAGCGAAACGCTTAGAAAAGAGGATTCGTTAATGGCAAAACTAAAAATTGATGTAAATGATTTGCATAAGTATTATGGAAAAAATGAAGTTTTAAAAGGTATTACGACTAAATTCTATGAAGGAGATGTTGTCTGTATCATCGGTCCTTCTGGTTCTGGTAAATCCACTTTCCTCCGTAGCCTTAACCTTCTCGAGGAGGTAACGAGTGGCCACATCACAGTAAATGGTTATGATTTGACTGAAAAATCAACCAATGTCGACCATGTTCGCGAAAACGTGGGAATGGTCTTCCAACACTTCAACCTCTTCCCACACATGTCCGTCCTAGAAAATATCACTTTTGCACCTATTGAACACAAACGGATGACCAAAGAAGAAGCTGAAAAATTGGGGATGGAGTTGCTTGAAAAGGTAGGACTAGCAGATAAAGCTAATGCCAACCCAGATAGCCTTTCAGGTGGTCAGAAACAGCGTGTAGCTATCGCTCGTGGACTTGCCATGAATCCTGATATCATGCTCTTTGATGAGCCAACTTCCGCTCTGGATCCTGAAATGGTTGGAGATGTACTGAATGTTATGAAGGAATTGGCGGAACAAGGCATGACCATGATTATCGTAACCCATGAGATGGGATTTGCTCGCCAGGTGGCCAACCGTGTGATCTTTACGGCTGATGGTGAATTCCTAGAAGATGGGACACCAGATCAAATCTTTGATAATCCGCAACACCCTCGTCTAAAAGAGTTCTTGGACAAGGTCTTAAACGTATAAAACAAAACTGTAAGGTTCTCCTTACAGTTTTTTAATTGCGTATTGGATTTTTGATTTTTTTGAAAATTATGATAAAATAAAAGCTATGACAATGAGAAAATCTCATCCCTAGTCCAACTAGGAAAAAATATAGAAATTAGGTAGCTAGATGTCATCAAAGGTTATTGTTACAATTTTCGGTGCGAGTGGAGATTTAGCTAAACGCAAACTCTACCCTTCCCTTTTCAGACTCTATAAATCAGGCAATCTCTCTGAGCATTTTGCTGTTATCGGAACAGCTCGTAGACCTTGGAGTAAGGAATATTTTGAATCTGTAGTTGTCGAGTCCATCCTTGACTTGGCAGATAGTACCGAGCAAGCCCAAGAATTTGCTAGCCACTTCTACTATCAAAGCCATGATGTGAATGATACGGAACATTACATTGCTTTGCGCCAATTACAAGCTGAACTCAATGAAAAATACCAAGCTGAACACAACAAGCTCTTCTTCTTGTCTATGGCACCTCAGTTCTTCGGAACCATTGCCAAGCACCTCAAATCTGAAAACATTGTTGATAGCAAAGGTTTTGAGCGCTTGATCGTTGAGAAACCATTTGGTACAGACTATGAAACAGCTAGCAAACTCAATGAAGATCTCCTTGCGGCCTTTGATGAGGAGCAAATCTACCGTATTGACCATTACCTAGGCAAAGAGATGATTCAGAGTATCTTTGCTGTTCGTTTTGCCAACATGATCTTTGAGAATGTTTGGAATAGCGAACACATTGATAATGTTCAAATTACCTTTGCGGAACGCTTGGGTGTTGAAGAACGCGGTGGCTACTATGATCAATCTGGTGCCCTTCGTGATATGGTGCAAAACCATACTCTTCAACTCCTCTCTCTTCTAGCCATGGACAAACCAGCTAGCTTTACAAAGGATGAGATTCGTGCTGAAAAGATAAAGGTCTTTAAAAACCTCTATCATCCAACTGAGGAAGAATTGAAAGAACAGTTTATTCGTGGTCAGTATCGCTCTGGTAAAATCGATGGCATGAAATACATTTCTTATCGTAGTGAACCAAACGTCGATCCTGAATCTACAACAGAAACCTTTGCATCTGGTGCCTTCTTTGTAGATAGCGATCGTTTCCGTGGTGTTCCTTTCTTCTTCCGAACAGGGAAACGTCTGACTGAAAAAGGGACTCATGTCAATATCGTCTTTAAGCAAATGGACTCTATCTTTGGAGAGCCACTTGCTCCAAACATTTTGACAATCTATATCCAACCAACTGAAGGATTCTCTCTTAGCCTCAATGGTAAGCAAGTCGGTGAAGAATTTAACCTGGCTCCAAGCTCTCTGGATTACCGTACAGATGCTACTGCTACTGGAGCCTCACCAGACCCATACGAGAAATTAATCTACGATGTCTTGAATAACAACTCTACCAACTTTAGCCACTGGGATGAGGTAAGTGCTTCTTGGAAATTGATTGACCGTATCGAAGAGCTCTGGGCTGAAAACGGTGCTCCACTTCATGACTATAAAGCTGGAAGCATGGGGCCACAAGCTAGCTTTGACTTACTTGAAAAGTATGGAGCCAAATGGACCTGGCAACCAGATATCGCCTATCGTGAAGATGGCCGTTTAGAATAGCAAAAATATCCTGCAAGATTGACTTGCAGGATATTTATTTTGTATTAAATCAAGCCTTCTAAGAGACCCTTCATAAAGTTTTCTGAGTTAAATTCGCCGATATCATCGATTTTTTCACCGAAACCAATCAATTTTACAGGGATATTGAGTTCTTCGCGGATAGCCAGAACAACACCCCCTCGGGCAGTTCCGTCAATTTTTGTCAAGACAATTCCTGTCAATGGTGTTATCTTAGAAAATTCCTTAGCTTGTACCAAGGCATTCTGTCCAGTTGACGCATCAAGGGCAAGGAAGGTTTCATGAGGTGCTTCTGGAACGACACGCTTGATAATACGGCCAATCTTTTCCAACTCGGCCATAAGGTTGTCCTTGTTTTGCAGACGACCTGCTGTATCAATCATGAGAATATCAATCCCTTCTGCTACAGCACGTTCCATCCCATCAAAGACCACACTTGCTGGATCAGCCTTTTCAGGCCCCGTCACAACAGGAACATCCACACGTCGACCCCATTCAGCTAGCTGGGCAACGGCGCCAGCACGGAAGGTATCTGCCGCAACCAGCATGACTTTCTTGCCAGCTTGTTTGTAGCGATGAGCCAATTTCCCGATAGAAGTTGTTTTCCCAACACCATTAACACCAACAAAGAGCATGACTGTCAAACCATCTTGGAAATGGATTTGTTCATCGTAGTTGC
>CAUSPE010000008.1:0-56785 GCA_963533485.1 uncultured Streptococcus sp. | reverse complement strand
ATGACTTTTGAAGAAATCCTGCCTGGATTAAAGGCTAAGAAAAAATATGTACGAAATGGTTGGGGAGGGGCTGAAAACTATGTGCAGCTTTTTGACACCATTGAGCAAAACGGGGGTGCACTCGAAGTGACGCCTTATTTCCTAATCAACGTGTCAGGAGAAGGGGAAGGTTTTTCCATGTGGAGCCCGACACCTTGTGATGTTTTAGCGACTGACTGGGTAGAAGTCCATGACTAGACGTGTATTGATTACGGGAGTAAGTTCAGGGATTGGTCTGGCTCAAGCCCGACTCTTTTTAGAGAAGGGGTATCAAGTATATGGAGTGGACCAAGATGAAAATCCACTCTTGGAGGGTGATTTCCACTTTTTACAGAGAGATTTGACCTTGGACTTGGAGCCAATTTTTGACTGGTGTCCTTATGTGGATGTTTTGTGCAATACTGCTGGAGTTTTGGATGATTACAAACCCCTATTGGAACAATCAGCGCAGGAAATTCAAGAGATTTTTGAAATCAACTACGTGACTCCTGTTGAGTTGACTCGGCATTATTTGACACAAATGTTGGAAAATAAAAAAGGAATCATCATCAATATGTGCTCCATAGCTTCGAGCCTAGCTGGCGGAGGTGGTCACGCCTATACCTCGTCTAAGCACGCCTTAGCTGGCTTTACCAAGCAGTTGGCTCTAGACTATGCTGAGGCTGGGATTCAGGTCTTTGGGATTGCTCCAGGGGCAGTCAAGACAGCTATGACCGCTGCGGACTTTGAACCAGGTGGCTTAGCTGACTGGGTAGCTAGTGAAACGCCAATCAAGCGCTGGATCGAGCCAGAGGAAGTAGCAGAGATTAGCCTTTTCTTAGCAAGTGGAAAAGCGAGCTCCATGCAAGGACAAATCCTGACCATTGATGGTGGCTGGTCTTTGAAGTAGGAGGAATTGGATGGAAATCAAACATCATTTTGGTGTATACGGAGTCTGTCTTCAAGATGGTAGACTTCTCTGCATTGAAAAAACGAGAGGCCCTTATCAACATCGTTATGATTTACCCGGTGGTAGTCAGCAACTTGGGGAAGGATTGACGGAAACGCTGATTAGAGAAGTTATGGAAGAGACGGGATTTACTGTTAGAAGCTACTCCAATCCTCGAATCTACGATGTTTTCGTCAGGGAAGAGTTAAAAAATTTTATGGTTCACCATATCATGGCATTTTATGATATTGAGGTCAACGAGAAGGAAGCTCAAGTTACTATTTCGGAAGCTGTCTCTGATGGTGCGAATGATTCACTCGGATATGTTTGGATGGATATTCAGAAAATCACAGAAGAAAATGCATCACCATTAGTCTTGAAGGTTAAGTCTGAATTATTAGGATTTCCAGAGCTGGACAAGACTTCTTACATGAATTGGAAGGTGAATGATGAGAAACCAACTTGCCCTTAGTGGCGAACAAATTGTTGAAAAAGTTTACCCTCAATTATTGCATCATGTTGGTATGATTCGTGGGGAATATTTGTTGAGAGAGCTTAATCAAAACATCCTATTAGCAAGTTGCCAGCAATTTGTAAAAGATTATCTAGATACCATTTGCTCCTTGTACTCAGATGAAGAGGTTTGGTATCGTTTTTCAGAGTTAACAAATACAGAAGCTAATTGTCTAAAGGGGACTAAAGAGCATTTTAATGAAAATCATCCCTTGTTTGGATATAGAGGAACTAGGCGTTTGCTGGCGTGTCCTGATGAATTTCAGGCTGAGTCACATGTCGTTACAGAAGTTTATCAAACAAATCCCAATCTGTCTGTTATCTTTCCTTTTGTCAATAATTCTGAGCAGTTAAAGCAAGCTATTAGAGTATTGCGTGAGCATGGTTTTACTGGAAAAGTCGGCACAATGATTGAATTGCCGTCAGCTTATTTTGACTTGGACAGGATACTGGAAACGGGTATTTCAAAGATTATAGTTGGAATGAATGATTTGACTTCTTTTGTTTTTGCGACTGTGAGAAACAGTCAATGGCATGATATGGAAAGTCCAATAATGTTAGATATGCTAAGAGATATGCAGGATAAAGCAAGGATAAAAAAGATTGACTTTGCTGTAGCAGGCTATCTGAATGCTTCTTTCATACAAAAAATGAATCAGATGGGTATCAAGTGTATTATCCACTACAGTTCTATCCCAGAGATTTTTAATTTAGAGATTGACCATCCAGACCACCTCAAACGTGTAAAAGAAGTAAGTAAAAAATTACAAAGGAGCAACCCATGACACCGCAAGAAATGTGGAATGCATATAAGAAAATCAATCCCTCGATTGGAGATGAAATCGATGCTTGGGCTTTTGGAGTGGAAGCCGATCTCTTGGCAGATTTGGTTTTAAAAGGCGAAAAGACAGCAACCGCCTCAGCCTACGACCTCTACGCAATAGAGGACGAACCTCTTCCGCGAGAAGGTACCTTCGATGTCATTTTAGACAGTCAAAATCAGGCTGTCTGCATTGTCGAAATTACCAAGGTTTCCGTTCAGACTTTTCATCAAGTTTCTGCTGACCATGCCTACAATGAAGGTGAGGGGGATAAATCTTTGGACTATTGGCGCCAGGTCCATGAAGACTGTTTCACCGAGTGGCTGAGAGAGGCAGGACTGACTTTTACACCTGACAGCAAGGTCGTTCTAGAAGAATTTCGCAAGGTCTACCCACTGTAGACTGTAGAAGGAAGAAAGTTTTGGAAATTACCGTCCAATCCTTTTTTCTAAAGCAAAACATGATATAATAAGTTTGTTTGAAGAAGAGTAAAACTCTTAAACTTAGAATAGGAGAAAACTATGCAAGCAGTTGAACATTTTATTACGCAATTTGTTCCTGAACATTATGATTTATTTTTAGACTTGAGTCGTGAGACCAAGACCTTTTCTGGGAAGGTGACCATTACTGGTCAAGCACAGAGTGACCGTATTTCCCTTCACCAAAAAGACTTGGAAATCGCTTCTGTAGAAGTTGCAGGTCAAGCTCGTCCATTTACAGTTGACCATGACAATGAAGCCCTTCATATCGAATTGGCTGAGGCTGGTCAAGTTGAATTGGTCATCGCCTTTTTAGGAAAAATCACAGACAATATGACAGGGATTTACCCTTCTTACTACACAGTTGATGGTATCAAGAAGGAAGTCTTGTCTACTCAGTTTGAAAGCCATTTTGCGCGTGAAGCCTTCCCATGTGTGGATGAGCCTGAAGCCAAGGCTACTTTTGACCTCGCCCTTCGTTTTGACCAGGCAGAAGGTGAAGTGGCCTTGTCAAACATGCCAGAAATTGATGTGGAAAAACGCAAGGAATCAGGCATCTGGAAGTTTGCGACAACACCTCGCATGTCTTCTTACTTATTAGCTTTTGTTGCAGGTGATTTGCAAGGGGTAACGGCTAAAACTAAAAACGGTACCCTCGTAGGTGTTTACTCAACCAAAGCCCATCCACTATCTAACCTTGATTTCTCATTAGACATCGCTGTTCGCTCAATCGAGTTTTACGAAGATTACTATGGAGTTAAGTACCCAATTCCTCAATCACTTCACATCGCCCTGCCTGACTTCTCAGCTGGTGCTATGGAAAACTGGGGTCTTGTGACCTACCGTGAAGTTTACTTGGTTGTAGATGAGAACTCAACCTTTGCTAGCCGTCAACAAGTTGCCCTAGTTGTAGCACATGAGTTGGCCCACCAATGGTTTGGGAACCTCGTGACTATGAAATGGTGGGATGACCTTTGGCTTAATGAAAGCTTCGCTAACATGATGGAATACGTCTGTGTGGATGCCATCGAGCCAAGTTGGAATATCTTTGAAGACTTCCAAACAGGCGGTGTTCCAGCGGCGCTTAAACGCGATGCGACGGATGGCGTTCAGTCTGTTCACGTTGAAGTTAAACACCCAGACGAAATCAATACCCTCTTTGATGGAGCTATCGTCTATGCTAAAGGAAGCCGTCTCATGCATATGCTTCGCCGTTGGCTCGGTGATGCTGATTTCGCTAAAGGCTTGCATGCTTACTTTGAAAAGCACCAGTACAGCAACACCATTGGTCGTGACCTTTGGAATGCCCTTGGTCAGGCATCAGGACGAGATGTTGCAGCTTTCATGGATTCTTGGTTGGAGCAACCTGGTTATCCAGTTCTCACTGTCAAAGTTGAAAATGATGTCTTGAAGATTTCACAAAAACAATTCTTTATCGGTGAGCACGAAGACAAGAACCGTCTCTGGGTGGTGCCACTCAACAGCAACTGGAAAGGCCTACCAGATACACTTGAAACTGAAAGCATCGAAATCCCTGGCTATGCCGCTCTTCTTGCTGAAAATAAAACAGCTCTTCGTCTTAACACTGAAAATACTGCCCACTACATTACAGACTATCAAGGAGACTTGTTAGATGCCGTTCTTGCTGAGCTAGAGACACTTGATAACACAAGCAAATTACAAATCGTTCAAGAACGCCGTTTGCTTGCTGAAGCGGGTCACATTTCTTATGCAGACTTGCTTCCAGTCCTTGATAAATTAGCTAAGGAAGAGTCTTACCTTGTGGTTTCAGCTGTTTCTCAAGTGATTTCTGCCCTTGAGCGCTTTATCGATGAAGGAACAGAAACTGAGAAAGCCTTTAACAGTCTGGTTGCTAAATTGGCTCGTCACAACTATGACCGTCTTGGTTTTGAAGCCAAAGATGGAGAATCAGATGAGGATGAATTGGTTCGTCAGTTGGCCGTTTCTATGATGATTCGCTCAAATGATGCAGAAGCTAGTCAAGTCGCTAGCCAAATCTTTGCAGCTCACAAGGAAAACCTTGCAGGACTTCCAGCAGCCATCCGTGCACAAGTTCTCATCAATGAGATGAAACACCATGAGACCAAGGACTTGGTCGCAACTTATCTGGACCTCTACACTCATGCCACAGATGCTGTTTTCAAACGCCAGTTAGCAGCTGCTCTAGCCTACAGTACAGATGCTGATAATATCCAAACCTTGATTAGTTCATGGAAGGATAAATTTGTGGTGAAACCACAAGACTTGTCTGCTTGGTATTACCAGTTCCTAGATCATCAAACAACTCAAGAAACTGTTTGGGTATGGGCGCGTAAAAACTGGGATTGGATTAAGGCAGCCCTCGGTGGAGATATGAGCTTTGATAGCTTTGTTATCCTACCTGCCCATGTATTTAAGACTGAGCAACGTTTGGCAGAGTACAAGGAATTCTTTGAGCCACAACTCTCTGACCTTGCTCTTAGCCGTAACATTCGTATGGGTATCAAAGATATCGCAGCGCGTGTTGACTTGATTAAGCGTGAGAAAGCAGCAGTAGAAGCTGTTGTAGCCCAATATGGCAAGGCTTAATTCGTTCAAAATGTAAACAAAAACTCAACTTTCTATCTGAAAAGAAGAGAGAGTTGAGTTTTTTTTAAGGCAATTTTGGTATAATAATCATAACAAGGAGGAGTTTCTGATGATAAAAATCTTATTAGTAGAAGATGACCTAGGCCTGTCAAACTCAGTATTTGACTTTTTAGATGATTTTGCAGATGTCATGCAGGTCTTTGATGGAGAAGAAGGTCTCTACGAAGCAGAAAGTGGCGTTTATGACTTGATTTTGCTTGACCTGATGTTACCTGAAAAAAATGGCTTCCAAGTCTTGAAAGAGTTGCGCGAAAAAGGAATTACGACACCAGTCCTTATCATGACAGCTAAGGAAAGTTTGGATGACAAGGGACATGGTTTTGAGTTGGGAGCGGATGACTATCTGACCAAACCTTTCTATCTAGAAGAACTCAAAATGCGGATCCAAGCCCTTCTCAAACGTTCAGGAAAGTTTAACGAAAACACCTTGACCTATGGAGATATTGTCGTCAACCTTTCAACGAATGAAGTGAAAGTGGAAGATACTCCTGTGGAACTACTCGGAAAAGAGTTTGAGTTATTGGTTTACTTCCTTCAAAATCAAAATGTTATTCTTCCCAAGACGCAAATTTTTGACCGTCTATGGGGATTTGATAGCGATACGACTATTTCCGTTGTAGAAGTCTATGTCTCAAAAGTTCGTAAGAAATTGAAGGGAACAGCATTTGCTGAAAATCTTCAAACCTTGCGTAGTGTCGGGTATATTTTAAAAGATGTTCAATAAACTAAAAAAAACATGGTATGCAGATGATTTCAGCTATTTCATTCGAAACTTTGGAGTGTTCACACTGATCTTCTCTGCTATGACCTTGATTATCCTCCAGGTCATGCACTCGAGTCTCTACACTTCTGTAGATGAAAAACTCCAAGCCCTTAGTAGCAGTCCCCAAGCTGTCATCCAGTTAGCCCTGAATCGGGCAACTGAAGAGGTCAAGGATATTCAACCAGCAACAGCGGATGCCAACAAGGCTGAAATCAAACCCAATGTCAGCTCCAATACGGAAGTCTTGCTCTTTGACAAGGATTTTAACCAACTCTTACTGGGCAATCGTTTTTTAGGTTTGGACAAGATCAAGCTGGACAAAAAGGAGTTGAATCACATTCGCCAAATCCAAGTTGTCAATAGCTACGGTCAGGAAGAAACCTATCGGATGATTTTGATGGAAACCAACTCGTCCTTCGTATCAAGCAATGTCAAATATGCTGCGGTTCTAATCAATACCAGCCAGCTCGAGCAAATCAGCCAAAACCACGAGCATTTAATTGTTGTAGTCATGGCTAGTTTCTGGCTCCTATCTTTAATTGCCAGTGTTTACTTGGCACGTGTCAGTGTCAAACCCTTGCTGGAAAGCATGCAAAAGCAGAAGTCCTTTGTTGAAAATGCCAGCCATGAACTGAGAACGCCTTTGGCTGTTTTACAAAATCGGTTAGAGAATCTCTTTCGAAAACCAGAGGCAACAATCATGGAATCCAGCGAAAGTATTGCTTCTAGCCTTGAAGAAGTTCGCAACATGCGCTTCCTCACGACCAATCTTCTCAACCTTGCACGTCGCGATGATGGAATTAAACCAGAAATAGCAGAAGTATCACCACTGTTTTTTAAGACGACCTTTGCTAACTATGAGTTGATTGCTTCTGAAAATGATCGTATTTTTGAGTATGAAAATCGGATTTATCGTCCCTTCATGACCGATCAGTTGCTCCTAAAACAGCTCATGACCATCTTGTTTGACAATGCCATCAAGTATACCGAAGAAGATGGGAAAATTGAGTTTGTAGTTCATGCTACAGATCGTCATCTCTATCTAACAGTAACGGATAATGGAATTGGAATCTCAGCTACTGACAAGAAGAAAATCTTTGACCGTTTTTATCGTGTAGACAAGGCAAGAACTCGTCAGAAAGGTGGCTTTGGTCTTGGACTATCCTTGGCCAAGCAAATCGTAGATGCCTTACGAGGAACGATTAGCGTAAAAGATAACAAACCTAGAGGAACAATTTTTGAAGTTAAGATCGCTATTCAATCGCCTTCAAAACGTAAGAATAAATAAAAAAGACAGTTAGATAACTGTCTTTTTTTGATAACTAGAAAAGAGGTTGGTAGGAGTTCCAACCTTTATTTTGAAAATTTTCGTTTGATTATCTTTCTTTGAAGTTGTAAAAGGGCGAAACTAAGACCCATTGCAACGATAAAGGATAAAGCTGTATTAAATTTTATAGCTAAAAAGATAAAACTAAAAAGTGCCATAAAAATACAGAAACAAGCGATATTTACAAAAAATAAAATCTCTTTTAGGTTAGGGCCGACTGGGGCTTCAGGTGTGTAATCTTGGTAAAGCGGAGTTTGTTTCGATTCGGGAGCTTGTTCAAACTCATAAGCTTCTAGTTTTCTTGCGGACATGATTCTCTCCTTAACAGTACATAACTATTTTATCATTTTTTATGCAGAGAATTATTACAGAATTGTTACAAAACTACTAAAGTCTCTTATCAACTTCTAAGTCTCTCTTCTTGACACCCACTAGAGAAAATGATAGCATGGATGTTACACTTAAAACAGATGACCTGACCTTCTTAATTATAAATATACTGAGAAAGGAAAGGATAACTTATATAAATTGATAGCAAGCTGAGGCTTTTTCCTAAGATGATTTGTTGAGTTGCTACCTGGATACTTTTGAAAAGTATTAGTAGGAGTTGTTTTGAATGGATGGTAGGACAGAGATTCTGTCTATTGGACTGAGTGGCATTCTTGCTACCTCTGGGAAAAGTAAAAGGAGATAAGCATGTATCTTGCTATCAAAGAGATATTACGAAACAAACTTCGATATAGTTTGATTCTAACTACCATTTTTCTTATCGCTTTTATGGTCTTTTTTATGACCAGTCTAGCTCTTGGTCTTGTGCGAAACAACCGAGCAGCTATTGATAATTGGCAAGCGACGGGTGTCGTTTTATCCGACTACGCAAATGATAATTTGACGGCATCCTTTATTCCTGAAAAGGACTACAAGGACAAGAGTTCTGAAGAGGCTGCTCCATTGGGCTATATGTTCGCTGTGACCAATCTAGTCGATGGTAGTGAAAAGGTCAACGTTTCCATTTTTGCTCAAGACTGGGACGCTTTTATCTCTCCTAGTTTGACGGAGGGTAGTTATCCTGATGGGGATGATGAGGTTGTCGTGGATCAGTCTTTTGAGAACTATGGAATGAAGCTAGGTGATGCCATTCAGCTCAATGGAAGCGAGGCAAGTTACAAGATCGTAGGCCTGACTCAAGGAAATAAATTTTTCACCGAGCCTGTTGTCTTTACGAGTCTGACAACTTATTGGACCTTACAAGGAACCTTGAAAGCCAATCGTTCCATCTCTGCCTTGGTATTGAAAAATGACATAGAAGTGTCTGGCGATGGACTGAAACAGATTTCCATTCCAAAAATGATTTCGAAAATTCCTGGTTACACGCCTCAGGTTAATGTATTTTCAGGAATGATTCTCGCTATGATTGTTATCACAGGCTTGATTGTGGGGATTTTTGTTTATATCATTACCATCCAAAAACTAGGACTTTATGGAATAATGCGGGCTCAGGGGATACAGATCAAAACCATTGTATGGTCTCTGTTCTGTCAAATCTTCCTCCTAGCTGGTGTGGGGATTGCTTTAGCCTTGCTGGCAATCGGAGGAGTGATTTTAGTCTTACCAGCTACCTTCTTTTTCTATCCAAGTTGGATAGCCTACTCTGTCCTAAGTTTGGTAATTTCCTTGATGGCCCTTCTAGGTGGTGTCATTTCACTTCCACGCTTGCTAAAGGTGGACCCGATTACTGCAATTGCAGAATGATAAGGAGAATAGTATGACAGCATTGATAGAAATGAATCAAGTGACAAAAACCTACGGGGAAGGAAAGATGAAAGTCGTAGCCCTGCATGAGACGAATTTTCAGCTAAATGCGGGAGAGTTCGTAGCTATCGTTGGGCCTTCAGGTTCTGGAAAGACGACCTTTCTAACAACTCTAGGACAACTTCAGGAAGCATCGAGTGGAAAGATTCTAGTCAAGGGGAAAGAAACAGGCAGCTTGACGGAGAAGGAGAAAACAGACCTCCGTTTTAGAGAGTTTGGTTTCATTCTCCAAGCTTCAAACTTAATTCCTTTTCTAACGGTCAAGGAACAGCTGGATTTGATAGACAGACTAGATAAGGGAAAAAATAGTAAAAGTGACCGAAAAGAGCTGTTTGACTTGTTGGATTTGGAAAAAGTTCAAAATCATTATCCCAAAGCTCTATCGGGTGGTGAACGTCAACGTGCCGCGATTGCTAGAGCGCTCTATAACAATCCAAGCATTGTGCTTGCAGATGAGCCGACAGCTAGTCTGGATACCCAGCGTGCTTACCAAGTAACGGAGATGCTGGCTGCCATTGCCCATGAACAAGGTAGAGGAGTTGTCATGATTACACATGATACACGCCTTCTTGATAAGGTTGATCGTATTTATGTTATGAACGATGGCCACCTAGTTGAAAAAACACATACATAAAATAGAGTGAATGGTACAAGTTACTGTTCACTTTTTGACTGGGAAAGATAGAAATAAGTTTAACTTTTTATGAAACTCTCAGTATTCATAGCTGATTTTTGAGAAATGTGGTATAATTTTTCTTATGGAAAAGATTATCATTACAGCAACTGCTGAAAGTATTGAACAAGTTGAACAGCTACTCGAAGCTGGCGTAGACCGTATCTATGTCGGTGAGAAAGATTTTGGCCTTCGTCTGCCAACAACCTTTAGTTATGACGAGTTGCGCACCATCGCTAAGCTCGTTCATGATGGGGGTAAGGAGTTGATCGTTGCAGTCAACGCCCTCATGCACCAAGATATGATGGACCGTATCAAGCCCTTCCTAGACTTCTTGGAAGAAATCAAGACAGACTATATTACTGTTGGGGATGCAGGTGTCTTTTACGTGGTCAATCGTGATGGCTATTCCTTCAAGACTATCTACGATGCTTCAACCATGGTAACAAGCAGTCGTCAAATTAACTTCTGGGGACAAAAGGCTGGCGCATCTGAGGCTGTTTTGGCGCGTGAAATTCCATCTGCTGAGCTCTTCAAGATGCCTGAGATTTTGGAAATTCCTGCTGAAGTGTTAGTGTATGGTGCCAGTGTCATTCACCATTCTAAGCGTCCGCTCTTGCAAAACTACTATAACTTTACGCACATCGATGATGAAAAGACACGTAAACGTGACCTCTTCTTGGCAGAACCGAGTGACCCAGAAAGTCACTATTCCATCTTTGAAGACAATCATGGTACCCACATCTTTGCAAATAACGACCTTGATTTGATGACCAAATTGACAGAGTTGGTGGAGCATGGTTTTACTCACTGGAAACTCGAAGGGCTTTACACACCAGGTCAGAACTTTGTTGAGATTGCTAAACTCTTTATTCAAGCGCGTGGCTTGATCCAAGAGGGGAATTTCAGCCATGACCAAGCCTTCTTGTTAGATGAGGAAGTGCGCAAGTTACACCCTAAAAACCGTTTCCTCGACACAGGATTCTATGATTACGATCCTGATATGGTTAAATAGGACACCAAAACCCGAAATAAGAATGTTCGGGTTTTTCCAGTGTATCCATGAAATAAAAACGGATACATGTTATAATAAAAGTAGCTCTTTAATGGAGGTGTTTGAGTGGAAAATCTGAAGAAGATGGCAGGTATCAAGGCTGCTGAGTTTGTCAAGGATGGCATGGTAGTCGGACTTGGAACGGGCTCAACTGCCTACTATTTCGTAGAAGAAATCGGTCGTCGGATTAAGGAAGAAGGTTTGCAGATTACTGCTGTAACGACTTCCAGTTTGACCAGTAAACAGGCTGAAGGTCTTAACATCCCGCTCAAGTCGATTGATCAAGTAGACTTTGTCGATGTGACGGTTGACGGGGCGGATGAAGTAGATAGCCAGTTCAACGGGATCAAAGGTGGTGGTGGTGCCCTTCTGATGGAGAAGGTTGTCGCAACGCCCTCAAAAGAATACATTTGGGTGGTAGATGAAAGCAAACTGGTAGAGAAACTAGGTGCTTTTAAATTGCCAGTAGAAGTGGTTCAGTATGGTGCAGAACAGGTCTTTCGTCGGTTTGAGCGAGCTGGCTACAAACCAAGTTTCCGTGAAAAAGACGGTCAACGTTTTGTGACCGATATGCAGAACTTTATCATTGACCTAGCCTTGGATGTCATTGAAGATCCAATTGCCTTCGGGCAAGAATTGGACCATGTCGTTGGTGTCGTAGAGCATGGCTTGTTCAACCAAATGGTGGATAAGGTCATCGTTGCTGGACGAGACGGTGTTCAGATTTTAACTTCAACAAAAGCAAACTAATCAACATAATAAGGAGACACATTATGTCAAAATTTAATCGTATTCACTTGGTGGTACTAGATTCTGTGGGAATCGGTGCTGCACCAGATGCCAATAACTTTGTCAATGCAGGGGTTCCAGATGGAGCTTCTGACACACTGGGACACATTTCCAAAACAGTTGGTTTGAATGTGCCAAACATGGCTAAAATCGGTCTAGGAAATATTCCTCGCGAAACGCCGCTGAAGACTGTACCAGCTGAAAGCAATCCAACAGGTTATGCAACAAAATTGGAAGAAGTTTCCCTTGGTAAGGATACCATGACTGGTCACTGGGAAATCATGGGACTCAATATTACCGAGCCTTTCGATACTTTCTGGAACGGATTCCCAGAAGAAATCCTGACAAAAATCGAAGAATTTTCAGGACGTAAGGTCATTCGTGAAGCCAACATACCATACTCAGGTACGGCTGTTATCGATGATTTCGGACCACGTCAAATGGAAACTGGGGAGTTGATTATCTATACTTCAGCTGACCCTGTTTTGCAAATTGCTGCCCACGAAGATATCATTCCTTTGGATGAATTGTACCGTATCTGTGAATACGCTCGTTCAATTACCCTTGAGCGTCCTGCCCTTCTAGGTCGTATCATTGCCCGTCCATATGTTGGTGAACCAGGTAACTTCACTCGTACAGCAAACCGTCGTGACTTAGCCGTTTCTCCATTTGCACCAACTGTTTTGGATAAATTGAACGAAGCTGGCATCGATACTTACGCTGTTGGTAAAATCAACGATATCTTTAATGGCGCTGGTATCAATCATGACATGGGCCACAACAAGTCAAATAGCCACGGAATTGATACATTATTGAAGACCATGGGACTTGCTGAGTTTGAAAAAGGATTCTCCTTCACAAACTTGGTGGACTTTGATGCCCTTTACGGCCACCGCCGTAATGCTCATGGTTACCGTGATTGCTTGCATGAGTTTGATGAACGCTTGCCTGAAATTATCGCAGCCATGAGAGAGAACGACCTTCTCTTGATTACTGCGGACCATGGAAATGACCCAACCTATGCAGGAACAGACCACACTCGTGAATATATTCCACTTTTAGCTTACAGCCCTGCCTTTAAGGGAAATGGTGTCATTCCAGTCGGACATTTTGCAGATATCTCAGCGACAGTTGCGGATAACTTTGGTGTTGAAACTGCCATGATTGGGGAAAGTTTCTTAGATAAATTGGTATAAGATGACGCGATATGCTTTACTTGTTCGGGGTATTAATGTCGGTGGGAAAAATAAGGTTGTCATGGTGCAACTTCGTCAAGAATTGACAGAGTTGGGACTGGAAAAGGTTGAAACCTACATCAACAGTGGCAATATTTTCTTTACTTCGACAGCTCCCAAAGCCCAATTGGTTGAAAAGTTAGAGGCTTTCTTTGAAATCCATTATCCATTTATTCAGAGCTTTTCCTTGCTGAGCCTTGAGGACTTTGAAGCGGAACTTGAAAATCTACCTGAATGGTGGATCAAAGATTTGGCACGAAAGGATGTCCTCTTTTATACAGAAGGCTTGGATGTGGATCAAGTCATTGAGAAAGTTGAAAGTTTGGAACTGAAAGATGAAGTGGTTCATTTTGGAAGACTTGGGATTTTCTGGGGGAAGATCTCTGAAGAATCTTACTATGCAACTGCCTATCACAAGTACTTGCTCAAGATGCCTTTCTATCGCAACATCACTATTCGCAATGCAAAAACCTTTGATAAAATCGGTCAAATGCTAAAAAATAATAAAGGAGACACATAATGACATTTTTAGATAAGATCCAAGAAACAGCTGCTTTTCTGAAAGATAAGGGAATCCAAGCGCCTGAGTTCGGTCTAATCCTTGGATCAGGTCTGGGAGAACTTGCAGAAGAAATCGAAAATCCAGTTGTAGTAGATTATGCAGATATCCCAAACTGGGGTCGCTCTACAGTAGTTGGTCACGCTGGTAAATTGGTATATGGTGACCTTGCAGGTCGAAAAGTCTTGGCTCTTCAAGGTCGTTTCCATTTCTACGAGGGAAATCCTCTGGAAGTCGTGACTTTCCCAGTACGTGTGATGAAAGTTCTCGGATGTGAAGGTGTCATTGTAACCAATGCAGCTGGTGGTATTGGCTATGGTCCTGGTACTTTGATGGCTATCTCAGACCATATCAATATGACAGGGCAAAACCCATTGATGGGTGAAAACTTGGATGACTTTGGTCCACGTTTCCCTGATATGTCTAAAGCCTACACACCAGAATATCGTGCAACTGCCCATGAAGTGGCTAAGAAACTTGGTATCAAGCTTGACGAAGGTGTCTATATTGGTGTAACAGGTCCGACATATGAAACCCCAGCAGAAATTTGTGCCTATAAGACATTGGGAGCAGATGCAGTTGGTATGTCTACAGTTCCTGAAGTTATTGTGGCAGCCCACTCTGGCTTGAAAGTTCTCGGTATTTCATGTATTACTAACCATGCTGCAGGTTTCCAAGAAGAACTCAACCATGAGGAAGTTGTAGAAGTGACCGAACGTGTTAAAGGCGACTTCAAAGGCTTGCTGAAAGCGATTCTTGCAGAATTGTAATTAATAATCAATCATAGAAAGGGTGGATTCAAGTTTTTTCTTGAGCCCGCCTTGCTATAAAATAGTAAATGAAAAAGGCGGAGTAGGTGTTTAAATGCTACTCTCTCTTTAAAGTTTATAAAAAGAAAGGTAGAGCGTGTGTTCTGATTTGAACACGAGCGGAAAACTTTTCTTAAAACATAGAGAGGGTAGTTTGGTTTTGAATTGAACCCGTACGATTCTCCTATTTGTCATCAAAATTAAGAAAGAAAGAAATTGCCCCCACCCTAAAAGCAGTGGGAAAAAGACAGTTGGTCTAGCGAGCATCGCTCACTGCAGCTAACTCCTATTTTTCCTTCGCTTTTTGACGGGTTTAGTATCTTTCTAAATATCAAATATAAATTAAAGAAAGGATGGGCTCCTTGTATTCACTGAACTGAATACGGGCGGAGAACTGTGTAAAAAAGATAAACTGTCTAACATCTGCGATGCTTCGTCAGTTTCCTATTTTTACTTTGTTCTCTGTCGCTATCCTAAATATACAATAAAGAAAGGTAGAGCAAGGTGTTCTAATTTGAACACGAGCGGAAAACTCGGAAAATAGATAATCTGATTGAGAAATCAGGATTTCTCGTCAGATTCCTAATTTTCAGTCGTTTTCTTCTCGCTCTTTGTATCATAAATTATGTCTATCCATATTGCTGCTCAGCAGGGTGAAATTGCTGATAAAATTCTTCTTCCTGGGGATCCTCTTCGTGCGAAATTTATTGCTGAGAATTTCCTTGAAGACGCTGTTTGTTTTAACGAAGTGCGTAACATGTTTGGTTACACTGGTACTTACAAGGGTCACCGTGTATCGGTCATGGGAACTGGGATGGGAATGCCATCGATTTCTATCTACGCGCGTGAGTTGATTGTGGACTACGGTGTGAAAAAATTGATCCGTGTGGGAACTGCAGGCTCTTTGAATGAAGATGTCCACGTCCGTGAATTGGTTTTGGCGCAAGCAGCTGCAACCAACTCAAACATTATCCGCAACGACTGGCCACAGTACGATTTCCCACAAATCGCTAGCTTTGATTTGCTAGACAAGGCCTACCATATCGCCAAAGAACTCGGTATGACGACCCACGTTGGGAACGTTTTGTCTTCCGATGTCTTTTATTCAAACTACTTTGAAAAGAACATCGAGCTTGGTAAATGGGGAGTTAAAGCTGTAGAAATGGAAGCAGCAGCGCTTTACTATCTTGCTGCCCAACACCACGTCGATGCACTTGCTATCATGACCATTTCTGATAGCTTGGTCAATCCAGATGAAGACACCACTGCAGAAGAACGCCAAAATACCTTCACCGATATGATGAAGGTTGGTTTGGAAACCTTAATTGCAGAGTAAATTGTAAAAGAAAATCCTGATTTCAAGTGGAATCAGGATTTTTTCATAGATGCGATTTTTTCTGGGTCTGGTGTGACACGGAGGGTCTTTTGTCCAGTATAAGTAACAAAACCGGGTTTTCCTCCTGTTGGTTTGTTGAGTTTCTTGACTTCAATCATATCCACTTGCACGAGATTTGATAAGCGCCCTTTGGAGAAGTAGGCAGCTAGCTCCGCAGCGTCCGTCTTAACTTCGTCAGAAGGATTGAGATTTCCTGAGATGACGACATGGCTTCCAGGAATGTCCTTGGCATGGAACCAAAGTTCCTCCTTGCGGGCCATTTTAAAGGTCAATTCCTCGTTTTGCAGGTTGTTTCGTCCGACATAGATGATGGTCTTGCCATCGCTCGCCAGATACTGTTCTGGTTTTTTGCGTTTCTGAATTTTCTCGCGTTGTCTTCTACGGATAAATCCTGTTTGGATCAATTCTTCACGGATTTCAGCGATTTCCTCCAGCCCAGCTTGATTGAGAACAGTCTCGACACTTTCTAGATAAAGAATGGTAGCCTTGGTTTCTTCGATCAGTTCAGTCAGGTATTTGACTGCTTCTTTGAGTTTCTGGTAACGCTTAAAATAGCGTTGGGCATTCTGACTGGGAGTTAGTGCCTTATCAAGCGCAATGGTGATAGGCTGACTCGTGTAGTAATTATCCAAGACTACCTGATCTTGGTCATTGGGAACTTGGTGGAGGAAGGTTGTCAACAATTCCCCTTTTTGGCGAAATTCCTCAGCATTGTCTGTCGCTAGTAACTCTTTTTCTTGTTTTTTAAGCTTATGTCGGTTTTTCTGAAGTTCATTTTCAACACGACGAATCAGTTCGCTGGCTTGCTGTTTGACACGGTCGCGTTCAGCCTTGTCCTTATAGTAGGTATCCAGAAGATCAGAAAGACTGGCAAAAGGCTCTCCTACACGATTCGCAAAAGGAACTGGACTGAAGGAAGTCTCCGTTAGGTAGGGCTTGGTTTCTTGATCGAAGAAGTTTCGGAAAGTGGATAGTTTGTCACTGACCAAGAGCCTTTCCAATTCGTTTGCCGTATCGCGTCCTAGACCTTGAAAGAGGCTTTGAAGATTTTTTGCTGTTAGCTCTTGGGTTTGAAGGATTTCAAAGAGCTTTTCATCCTTGACAGTAAAAGGATTGAGAGATTCCGTGCTTGGTGGAGCGATATAGCTTGACCCTGGGAGCAAGGTGCGGTAGCTGTTTTGTGAAAAACCAACGTGTTTGATGACTTCGAGGATTTTATGGCTACTTTTATCTACGAGGAGAATATTGCTGTGTTTGCCCATAATCTCGATAATCAGGGTAGCCTGGATATGATCCCCAATTTCGTTTTTATTAGAAACCGTAATCTCCACAATGCGGTCATTTTCCACTTGCTCAATCGACTCAATCATAGCACCCTGCAAATACTTTCTCAAAACCATGATAAAAGTCGAAGGTTGGGCTGGATTTTCAAAGGTCGTTTGGGTCAGCTGAATGCGTCCAAAAACGGGATGAGCAGAGAGGAGCAGGCGATGGCTTTGGCGATTGCTGCGGATTTGCAAGACCAACTCTTGTTCAAAAGGTTGATTGATTTTCTGGATGCGACCATTGACTAACTCTCTTCGCAATTCCTCAACCATGTGGTGTAAAAAAAATCCGTCAAATGACATCGTTCTCTCCTTGTGATTGTATTCCATAGTATTATATCAAAAAGGTAGAATAAAATCATGGAAATATGGTATAATAAAGCCAAGTAAAGAGAATCGAGAAGTACATGTATATTGAAATGGTAGATGAAACTGGTCAAGTTTCACAAGAAATCTTGCAACAAACCCAAGAAATTTTGGAATTTGCAGCCCAAAAAATAGGAAAAGAAGACAAGGAGATGGCAGTCACTTTTGTGACCAATGAGCGTAGCCACGAACTCAACCTCGAGTACCGTGATACGGATCGTCCGACAGATGTCATTAGCCTTGAATATAAACCAGAATTGGACATTTCCTTTGATGAGGAAGATCTGCTCGAAAATCCTGAATTAGCAGAGATGATGTCCGAGTTTGATGCCTATATCGGGGAACTGTTCATCTCTATCGATAAAGCGCATGAGCAGGCTGAGGAATATGGTCACAGCTTTGAGCGTGAGATGGGCTTCTTGGCAGTACACGGCTTTTTACATATTAACGGCTATGATCACTACACTCCGGAAGAAGAAGCGGAGATGTTCGGTTTACAAGAAGAAATTTTGACAGCCTATGGACTCACAAGACAATAAACGAAAATGGAAAAATCGTGACCTGGTATCTAGTTTAGAATTTGCTCTTACAGGAATTCTGACTGCCATCAAGGAAGAACGCAATATGCGAAAACATGCAGTGACGGCTCTAGTAGTTATCTTTGCAGGTTTTGTTTTTCAGGTGTCACGAATCGAATGGCTCTTTCTCCTGATGAGCATTTTCTTGGTAGTAGCCTTTGAGATTATTAACTCTGCTATTGAAAATGTGGTGGATCTAGCCAGTCACTATCACTTTTCTATGTTGGCAAAGAAAGCCAAGGACATGGCGGCTGGTGCCGTACTTGTGGTTTCCCTTTTTGCTGCAGTGACAGGTGCACTTATCTTTCTCCCACGCATTTGGGATTTACTATTTTAAACACTAAGAGGAAATTATGACATTTAAATCAGGCTTTGTAGCCATTTTAGGACGTCCCAATGTTGGGAAGTCAACCTTTTTAAATCACGTCATGGGGCAAAAGATTGCCATTATGAGTGACAAAGCGCAAACAACGCGCAATAAAATCATGGGGATTTACACCACGGATAAGGAGCAAATCGTCTTTATCGACACGCCTGGGATTCACAAGCCTAAGACGGCTCTTGGAGATTTCATGGTGGAATCTGCCTACAGTACTCTGCGTGAAGTGGATACTGTTCTATTCATGGTGCCAGCTGATGAGCCACGTGGTAAGGGCGACGATATGATTATCGAGCGTCTGAAAGCTGCCAAGGTTCCAGTTATTTTGGTGGTCAATAAGATTGACAAGGTCCACCCAGACCAGCTTTTGGCTCAGATTGATGACTTCCGTAACCAGATGGACTTCAAGGAGATTGTTCCTATCTCAGCCCTTCAGGGAAATAACGTGTCTCGTCTAATTGACATCCTTAGTGAAAATCTTGAGGAAGGTTTCCAGTATTTCCCAGCTGATCAAATCACAGACCATCCAGAGCGTTTCTTGGTTTCAGAGATGATTCGTGAGAAAGTCTTGCACCTAACGCGTGAAGAGATTCCTCACTCAGTTGCAGTTGTGGTGGACTCCATGAAGCGTGACGAAGAGACAGACAAGGTTCATATCCGTGCAACCATCATGGTCGAGCGTGATAGTCAAAAAGGTATTATCATCGGTAAAGGTGGCGCCATGCTCAAGAAAATTGGGACCATGGCCCGTCGTGATATCGAACTTATGCTAGGGGATAAGGTTTTCCTAGAAACTTGGGTCAAGGTCAAGAAAAACTGGCGAGATAAAAAGCTAGATTTGGCTGATTTTGGCTATAATGAGAAAGAATACTAAGTAGAGGTGGGCGCATGCCTGCTTCTTGTTTTTACAGAAGGAGGAGTTATGCCTGAATTACCTGAGGTTGAAACCGTTCGCCGTGGCTTAGAGAAATTAATTTTGGGAAAGAAGATTTCGAGTGTAGAGATTACTTATCCTAAGATGATCAAGACAGATTTGGACGAGTTTCAAAAGGAAGTGTCTGGCCAAGTAATTGAGTCTATGGGACGCCGTGGCAAGTATCTGCTTTTCTACCTGACAGATAAGGTCTTGATTTCCCATCTGCGAATGGAAGGCAAGTATTTTTATTATCCAGACCAGGTTCCTGAACGCAAGCATGCCCATGTTTTCATTCGGTTTGAAGATGGAGGAACGCTTGTTTATGAGGATGTACGCAAGTTTGGTACCATGGAACTATTGGTGCATGAACTTTTGGATGCCTACTTTGTTTCTAAAAAATTAGGACCTGAGCCAAGAGATCAGGACTTTGATTTGCAGGTCTTTCAAGCTGCCCTAGCCAAATCTAAAAAGCCTATCAAATCCCACCTCCTAGACCAAACCTTGGTAGCTGGCCTTGGCAATATCTATGTGGATGAGGTCCTCTGGCGAGCACAGGTCCATCCAGCAAGACCTTCGCAGACTTTGACGGCAGAAGAAGCGTTAGCCATCCATGACCAGACCATTGCTGTTTTGGGACAGGCAGTCGAAAAGGGCGGTTCCACCATTCGGACCTATACCAATGCCTTTGGGGAAGACGGAACCATGCAGGACTTCCATCAGGTCTATGATAAGACTGGACAAGCATGTTCGCGCTGTGGGACAGTGATTGAGAAATTCCAACTCGGTGGACGAGGAACTCATTTTTGTCCTCAGTGTCAAAGGAGGGACTGATGGGGAAAATCATTGGAATCACAGGAGGAATTGCTTCTGGTAAGTCAACTGTGACAAATTTCCTAAGAGAGAAAGGCTTTCAAGTGGTCGATGCTGACTCAGTCGTCCACCAGCTACAAAAACCTGGTGGTCGTCTTTATCAGCTCTTAGTTCACCACTTTGGGCAGGAAATCATCCTTGAAAATGGAGAACTCAATCGCCCTCTCCTGGCTAATCTCATCTTCTCAAATCCTGAGGAGCGAGAATGGTCTAAACAAACCCAAGGAGAGATTATTCGTGAGGAATTGGCTGCACTGAGAGACCAGTTGGGTCAGACAGAAGCGATTTTTTTCATGGATATTCCCCTACTTTTTGAACAGGACTACAGTGCTTGGTTTGATGAAACTTGGCTGGTCTATGTGGACCGAGATGTTCAGGTGGAACGTTTCATGAAACGAAATCAACTTTCTAAGGAAGTAGCAGAGTCGCGTTTGGCCGCCCAATGGTCTTTAGAGAAAAAGAAAGATTTGGCCAGTCATGTTCTAGACAACAATGGCAGTCGTGATCAGCTTGTGACTCAAGTAGTGAAGTTACTTGAAGGAGGCGATAGCTGTGCAAGAGATTAGTTGGAAAGAGAATCTTCGTGTCGCCTGGTTCGGTAGTTTTCTAACGGGCGCCAGCATTTCCTTGGTCGTTCCTTTCATGCCTATCTTTGTAGAACAGTTGGGAATTGAAGGGGACCAAGTTGCTTTTTATGCTGGATTAGCCATCTCAGTTTCGGCTGTTTCAGCAGCTCTAGTTTCTCCTATCTGGGGTATTCTTGCTGACAAATATGGTCGAAAACCCATGATGATTCGAGCAGGTCTTGCCATGACCATCACTATGGGAGGTTTGGCCTTCGTGCCAAATATCTATTGGCTACTCTTTCTGCGCTTGCTCAATGGTGTATTTACTGGTTTTGTCCCCAATGCAACGGCCTTGATTGCTAGTCAGGTACCTAAAGATAAGTCTGGAGCGGCTCTAGGGACTCTATCTACAGGTGTAGTTGCGGGAACACTGACGGGCCCCTTTGTTGGAGGCTTTATTGCTGAAATTTTTGGCATTCGTAATGTTTTTTTATTGGTAGGCGCTTTCTTATTTTTAGCTGCAATCCTAACCATTTTCTTTATCAAGGAAGATTTTCAGCCAGTGGCTAAGGAGAAGGCTATCCCAACGAAAGAAGTATTTTCTGCTTTCAAGTATCCTAGGCTCTTAGTAAACCTATTTTTGACGAGCTTTGTCATTCAATTTTCAGCTCAATCAATTGGCCCCATTCTAGCTCTCTATGTGCGGGACTTAGGGCAGACTGAGAATCTCCTCTTTGTATCAGGATTGATTGTATCCAGCATGGGATTTTCTAGCATGATGAGTGCTGGAATTCTAGGAAAACTTGGCGATAAGGTTGGGAATCATAGATTGTTAGTTGTGGCGCAGATTTATTCCGTCATCATTTACATACTTTGTGCTCATGCAACCAGCCCCCTTCAACTTGGCTTGTATCGTTTTCTCTTTGGTTTGGGAACGGGAGCTCTCATACCGGGGGTTAATGCCCTTCTTAGCAAATTGACTCCAAAATCAGGTATTTCAAGGATTTTCGCCTTCAACCAAGTCTTTTTTTACCTCGGTGGAGTGATTGGACCTATGGCGGGATCCGCAGTTGCAGGATATTTGGGCTACCATGCTGTCTTTTATGCGACAGCAGCCTGTGTGGCTTTCAGTTGTTTATGTAACTTAGTGCAATTTAGATCATTATTAAAAGTAAAGGAAATCTAGTGCGAGTAAAAATCAATCTCAAGTGCTCCTCTTGTGGCAGCATGAATTATCTAACCAGTAAGAACTCCAAAACCCATCCAGACAAGATTGAAGTTTTAAAGTATTGTCCCAAGGAAAGAAAAGTAACCCTACATCTTGAATCTAAGTAGAATTTATGGTAAAATAATAGGGATTTTAAGGAGTTTGATATGTATAACCTATTATTAACCATTTTATTAGTATTATCTGTTGTGATTGTGATTGCGATTTTCATGCAACCAACTAAGAACCAATCCAGCAATGTATTTGATGCCAGCTCAGGTGATTTGTTTGAACGTAGTAAAGCGCGTGGTTTTGAAGCTGTGATGCAACGTTTGACAGGTATTTTAGTCTTTTTCTGGCTAGCCATTGCCTTAGCATTGACGGTATTATCAAGTAGATAAGAAATGGGCAGGACTAGGTCTTTGCCTATTTTTATTTTTATACTCTTCAAAAATCAAATTCAAACGACGTCAGCGTCGGCTTGTCGTACTCCAGTACTGCCTGCGCCTAGCTTTCTAGTTTGCTCTTTGATTTTTATTGAGTATTAAATGATGTTTGAGAAGGTCTTACAGTAAAAGAAAATTAAAAAATCTAGAAAGAAAACATGAAAGATAAAATTAAAGAATATTTGCAAGAGAAGGGGCGAGTGACGGTAAATGACCTGGCTCAGGCTCTCGGAAAGGATGGATCCAAGGATTTCCGTGAGTTGATTAAAACCCTGTCTCTGATGGAAAGAAAGCACCAGATTCGATTTGGAGAAGATGGAAGCCTTACCTTGGACCAGAAGAAGAAACATGAAATCACCCTCAAAGGGGTTTTTCATGCCCATAAAAATGGCTTTGGCTTTGTCAGTCTGGAAGGCGAAGAGGACGACCTTTTTGTAGGGAAAAACGATGTCAACTACGCTATTGATGGCGATACCGTTGAAGTGGTCATCAAGAAAGTTGCTGACCGCAACAAGGGAACAGCTGCCGAAGCTAAAATTATTGATATCTTAGAACACAGCCTGACGACAGTTGTAGGCCAAATCGTTCTGGATCAGGAAAAACCTAAGTATGCTGGCTACATTCGTTCAAAGAATCAGAAAATCAGCCAACCGATTTATGTGAAGAAACCGGCTATCAAGTTGGAAGGTACTGAAGTTCTCAAGGTCTTTATCGACAAATACCCAAGTAAGAAACATGATTTCTTTGTCGCTAGTGTGCTAGACGTGGTGGGGCACTCGACTGATGCTGGGATTGACGTTCTTGAAGTCTTGGAATCCATGGATATTGTTTCAGAATTTCCAGAAGCTGTTCTCAAGGAGGCAGAAAGTGTACCAGAAGCTCCGTCTCAAAAGGATATGGAAGGTCGTCTGGACCTGAGAGATGAAATCACCTTTACCATTGACGGCGCGGATGCCAAGGACTTGGACGACGCAGTTCACATTAAGCCTTTGAAAAATGGCAATATGGAACTCGGAGTTCACATCGCGGATGTTTCCTACTATGTGACAGAGGGTTCTGCACTTGACAAGGAAGCCCTTAACCGCGCGACTTCTGTTTATGTGACAGACCGTGTAGTTCCAATGCTTCCAGAACGACTGTCAAATGGTATCTGCTCTCTCAATCCTCAAGTAGATCGCTTGACCCAGTCTGCTATTATGGAAATTGATAAACATGGTCGTGTGGTTCATTACACCATTACCCAAACAGTTATCAAGACTAGTTTTCGCATGACCTATAGCGCTGTTAATGATATCCTGGCTGGCGATGAGGAAAAGAGGCAAGAGTTTAAGAAAATTGTTCCTAGTATCGAACTGATGGCCAAGCTTCATGAAAGGCTAGAAAA
This sequence comes from uncultured Streptococcus sp., assembly GCA_963533485.1. Lineage (GTDB taxonomy): Bacteria > Bacillota > Bacilli > Lactobacillales > Streptococcaceae > Streptococcus. Next base: position 32,902 of record CAUSPE010000008.1, on the reverse strand, counting down.
CATGCGTGTGAAACGTGGAGCTCTCAATTTTGATACCAGTGAAGCTAAGATTCTAGTGGATAAAAAAGGTAAGCCTGTTGATATCGTTCTTCGTCAGCGTGGTGTTGCTGAACGGATGATTGAGTCCTTTATGCTAATTGCCAACGAAACAGTTGCCGAGCACTTTAGCAAGCTGGACCTACCTTTTATCTATCGGATTCATGAGGAGCCCAAGGCTGAAAAAGTTCAGAAGTTTATTGATTATGCTTCGAGCTTTGGTTTGCGGATTTATGGGACTGCCAGTGAGATTAGCCAGGAGGCGCTTCAAGACATCATGCGTGCGGTTGAGGGAGAGCCCTATGCGGATGTATTATCCATGATGCTTCTACGTTCCATGCAGCAGGCTCGTTATTCAGAGCATAATCACGGTCACTATGGGTTGGCTGCGGACTATTACACTCATTTTACCAGCCCCATTCGCCGTTATCCAGATCTCCTTGTCCACCGTATGATTCGGGATTACGGCCGTTCTAAGGAAATAGCAGATCATTTTGAGCAAGTGATTCCAGAGATTGCAACCCAGTCTTCCAACCGTGAACGTCGTGCCATCGAGGCAGAGCGTGAAGTCGAAGCCATGAAAAAGGCTGAGTACATGGAAGAATATGTTGGTGAAGAGTATGATGCGGTTGTATCCAGCATTGTCAAGTTCGGTCTTTTTGTCGAATTGCCAAATACAGTCGAAGGATTGATTCACATTACCAATCTACCTGAATTTTATCATTTTAATGAACGTGATTTAACCCTCCGTGGAGAGAAATCAGGAATAACTTTCCGTGTGGGACAGCAAATTCGTATTCGTGTAGAAAGAGCGGATAAGATGACAGGTGAGATTGACTTCTCTTATATCCCAAGTGAATTTGATGTCATTGAAAAAGGCTTGAAACAAGCTGGTCGCAAAGAAAGAGGGCGTGGTTCAAGTCGTCGTTCGGATAAGAAGGAAGACAAGAGAAAATCAGGGCGCTCAAATGATAAGCACAAGCATTCACAAAAAGATAAGAAGAAAAAAGGCAAGAAACCTTTTTATAAGGAAGTAGCTAAGAAAGGAGCCAAGCATGGCAAAGGGCGAGGGAAAGGTCGTCGCACAAAATAAAAAAGCGCACCACGACTATACAATCGTAGATACGCTTGAAGCAGGAATGGTCCTGACCGGAACTGAAATCAAGAGTGTTCGAGCTGCTCGAATCAATCTCAAGGACGGCTTTGCCCAAGTAAAAAATGGGGAAGTCTGGCTGAGCAATGTTCATATTGCCCCTTACGAAGAGGGCAATATCTGGAACCAGGAACCAGAACGTCGTCGCAAACTCTTACTCCATAAGAAGCAAATTCAAAAATTGGAACAAGAGACCAAAGGGACAGGAATGACCCTTGTACCCCTCAAAGTCTATATCAAAGATGGCTACGCCAAACTCCTTTTAGGACTTGCTAAAGGGAAACATGACTATGACAAACGGGAGTCGATCAAGCGTCGTGAACAAAACCGCGACATCGCGCGTGTGATGAAAGCTGTCAACCAGCGTTAAGAAGAGGAAGTAAAATGGAAAAATTAATTGCCTATAAACGGATGCCCTTGTGGAATAAACAGACCATGCCTGAAGCAGTTCAGCAAAAGCACAATACTAAAGTCGGCACTTGGGGAAAAATTACTGTCTTGAAGGGGGCACTCAAGTTTATTGAATTGACTGAAGATGGTGAGTTACTAGCTGAGCACCTCTTTGAGGCAGGTGCAGACAACCCTATGGCGCAACCGCAAGCCTGGCACCGAGTGGAGGCTGCCACTGATGATGTAGAGTGGTACTTGGAATTTTATTGTAAACCTGAGGATTATTTTCCTAAGAAATACAATACTAATCCAGTCCATTCAGAGGTTCTAGAAGCCATGCAAACGGTGAAACCAGGAAGAGCCTTGGATTTGGGTTGTGGTCAAGGACGTAACTCTCTCTTTCTTGCACAGAATGGTTTTGATGTGACAGCTGTGGATCAAAATGAATTGTCCCTTGAAATCTTGCAAAGCATTGTGGAACAAGAGGATCTAGAAATGCCTGTCGGACTTTATGATATTAATTCAGCCAGCATTAGACAAGACTATGATTTCATCGTATCGACAGTTGTTCTGATGTTCCTACAAGCGGACCGCATTCCAGCTATTATCCAAAATATGCAGGAGCACACCACGATCGGTGGTTACAATCTTATCGTCTGTGCCATGGATACGGAGGATTATCCTTGCTCGGTTAACTTCCCATTCACCTTTAAAGTAGGGGAGTTGGCGGACTACTACAAGGATTGGGAATTGGTCAAGTACAATGAAAATCCAGGACATCTGCACCGTCGTGATGAAAATGGTAATCGCATTCAACTTCGCTTTGCGACTATGCTAGCCAAGAAAATCAAGTAAATCAAACCTATACCAGCGAATAGAAACCGATTTGCAAGGTTTCTATTCGTTTTTGTTTGCGTTGGTTGATTGGGGCGAGCAGGATTTTATGCTATACTAGAAGTAGGAAATCTGAGTAGTAGAACTGTATTGCTGATACTCTCAGTGCAAGAAAGTCTTTATGATGGAGGTGGTCGAATGACGAGTCTTTTGGTGGAATTGTATGATCGGCATGTATTGGAAAAGAATGTCTACCAAGCCTTTATCAGTGATTGTGACGAGCTCCTCTTCCTTTCTTTGACAAAAATAAGTAATGAAGAGAAAGTTTCTCTCCGTCAGTTTATCATGGAAGAGGTTCCTCATATTCAACGAGTGACCTTTCGTCAGTTATCCTTAGAACAACTGTCTGATCAGTTAGATTATTGTCTAGCAGGCTATGATCAGGTTCTTCTTGATGTTTTTGGTGGGGATTCGCTACTAGCCTTATCTCTCTATCAATACGGCTTGGATCGGGACCTCCCCATCGTTGCCATGGATGTTGAGCGAGGAAAACAATACAAGTGGGGAGCCGGTCAGTTAGAAAAAGAAGACATGGACATTCCAACCCTAAGCATCCAACAGCTGATAGCTTTACGTGGTGGAAAAATGCTCAAATCAAAACACCCTATCCACTCAGTTAAGCAAATTGCAGCCATCAAAAAACTAGCCAGCTCCGCCATTGCCAATCCTGCCCACTGGTATCAAGTGACCCAATTTTTCTCTCTAGCTAAGACCAATGACCTGCATGCAGAGACAGAAAAGATACTGGAAAACAATGGCAGGTATTATCACTATCCAAAATCCCTTATTCCTTTACTTGTGGAAGCAGGGATGCTTTGTATTGAAAGCGAGGACAAGAAACGAGTAGCATACAGCTTTCCAAGTCAAGAAGCTCAGGTCTTTTGCCGTAATAAGGGGCATATTTTAGAGGTGTATCTCTATCTCTTGGCACTTGAATCGCAGCTGTTTGATGAGTGCATGATAGGTGGTGAGATTGATTGGAATGGCATCTTTCCAGAGGCAGACAATGTTCAAAATGAGATTGATGTTATTCTGAGAAAGGGCCGCTCGATTACCTTTATCTCCTGCAAGATGACAGATTTATCAGTTGAAGCCATCAACGAACTAGAAGTCTACGCCAATCATTTTGCTGGGGAGAGTTGCCTCAAGTTGATTGTTTGTACTGGAAAAATCAATCCAGCTTATGCCAATCGCTGCCAGGAATACGGCGTGCTGGTCATTAGAAGTGAGCAGATTCCCAATCTCATTCCCATGCTAAAAAAATATTCTAAGAGACAAAAAAGATAAGAAATAATATCATGAAAGGCTGGGATTCCAGTCTTTTTTTTTCTTCTTTTTCGAATAAATGAGAAAAGGAGGTAGACCATGTTTGTAGCCAGAGATGCCAAGGGGAATTTGGTAAATGCCCTCGAAAAAGATGTGACCAAGCAGCCTTACACCTGCCCAGCCTGTGGAGGCGGACTACGATTACGCCAAGGACAGAGTATTCGAACGCACTTTGCCCATGAAAGGTTAAGAGATTGTATTGCTTTTTTTGAGAATGAAAGTCCAGAACACTTGGGCAACAAAGAGGCCCTTTATCACTGGGCCAAGAAGGACAGTCAGGTCGCCTTAGAATATAGTTTGCCTGAGATTCAGCAGGTTGCGGATGTTCTTGTCAATGAGAAACTAGCTCTGGAGGTTCAGTGCAGCCCCTTGTCTCAAAAGCTTTTAGGTGATAGAAGCCAAGGATACCGTAGCCAAGGCTATCAGGTTATCTGGCTACTGGGAGAAAAACTCTGGTTAAAAGAGCGATTAACACAACTGCAAAGAGGATTCCTCTATTTTAGTCAAAATATGGGTTTCTTTGTTTGGGAACTGGATCTCAAAAAGCAAGTTTTGAGACTTAAATACCTTTTACATCAGGACCTACGTGGCAAACTTCATTTTCAGGTCAAGGAATTTCCCTATGGCCAAGGAAATCTCTTGGAAATTCTACGATTTCCTTATCAAAAACAAAAACTGCCTCGTTTTGCAGTTATGCAAGATTCCACTATCTGTCACTACATTCGCCAGCAATTGTACTACCAAACACCTTACTGGATGAAAAAACAGGAGGCAGCCTATCAGCAAGGAGACAATCTATTAAACCATCAACTGGACGACTGGTATCCTCAAGTCAAGCCGATAGAGTCAGGTGATTTTTTGCAGATTGAAACGGATTTGGCTAGCTATTATAGAAATTTTCAGGCTTACTATCAAAAAAATCCGAAAAATAATCGCCAAAAGCTCTATCCACCAGCCTTTTATCACTTATATTTCTCAAAAAATGTGGTAAAATAGAAAGGATGGAGGAATCTTATGGTATTACAACGACATGAAATAAATGAAAAAGATACATGGGATCTTTCGACAATCTACCCAACAGACCAGGCTTGGGAAGAAGCCTTGAAAGATTTAACTGAAAAAGTACAAACAGCAGCCCAGTATGAGGGACATCTCTTGGACAGCGCAGACAGTTTGCTTGAGATTACAGAATTCTCACTCGACTTGGAACGCCAAGTTGAAAAGCTTTATGTCTATGCGCATATGAAAAATGACCAGGACACGCGTGAATCCAAGTACCAAGAGTACTATGCTAAGGCAATGACCCTATACAGTCAGTTAGAACAAGCCTTTTCATTCTATGAACCTGAGTTTATGGAGATTAGCGAAGAGCAGTATGCGGCCTTCCTAGAAGCTCAGCCAAAACTCCAAGTTTACAAGCACTTTTTTGACAAGCTCTTGCAAAAGAAAGACCATGTTCTTTCGCAACGTGAGGAAGAATTGCTTGCTGGAGCAGGAGAAATCTTTGGCGCTGCTAGTGAAACTTTCGCTATTTTGGACAATGCGGATATTAGCTTCCCATACGTGCTTGATGACGAAGGCAATGAAGTGCAACTCTCACACGGTACTTACATCCGTTTGATGGAGTCTAAAAACCGTGAAGTGCGTCGTGGTGCCTATGAAGCCCTTTATGCGACTTACGAGCAATTCCAACACACTTATGCTAAGACTTTGCAGACAAATGTTAAGGTGCAAAACTACCGCGCAAAAGTTCGCAACTATAAGAGTGCTCGCCATGCAGCCCTCGCAGCAAACTTTGTTCCAGAAAGTGTCTATGACAATCTAGTAGCAGCAGTTCGCAAGCACTTGCCACTCTTGCATCGATACCTTAACCTTCGTTCTAAAATCTTGGGTATTTCCGACCTCAAGATGTACGATGTCTACACACCGCTTTCGTCAGTAGATTATAGCTTTACCTACGAAGAAGCCTTGAAAAAGGCAGAAGAGGCCTTGGCGGTCTTGGGTGACGACTACTTGAGCCGTGTTAAACGTGCCTTCAGTGAGCGTTGGATTGATGTCTATGAAAACCAAGGCAAGCGTTCTGGTGCCTATTCTGGTGGTTCTTACGATACCAATGCCTTTATGCTTCTCAACTGGCAGGACAATCTAGACAATCTCTTTACCCTTGTCCATGAAACAGGTCACAGTATGCACTCAAGCTATACTCGTGAAACCCAACCTTATGTTTACGGAGATTATTCTATCTTCTTGGCTGAGATTGCCTCAACGACTAACGAAAATATCTTGACAGAGAAATTGTTGGAAGAAGTAGAAGACGATGCAACTCGCTTTGCTATTCTCAATAACTTCCTAGATGGTTTCCGTGGAACAGTTTTCCGTCAAACTCAATTCGCTGAGTTTGAACATGCCATCCACCAAGCAGACCAAAATGGAGAAGTCTTGACAAGTGATTTCCTCAATAAGCTCTACGCTGACTTGAACCAAGAGTACTATGGACTCAGCAAGGAAGACAATCCTCAGATCCAATACGAGTGGGCACGCATTCCACATTTCTACTATAACTACTATGTTTATCAGTATTCAACAGGTTTTGCAGCTGCTTCAGCCTTGGCTGAGAAGATTGTCCATGGTAGTCAAGAAGATCGTGACCGCTATATCGACTACCTCAAGGCAGGTAAATCTGACTATCCACTCTATGTCATGAGAAAAGCGGGAGTGGATATGGAGAAGGAAGACTATCTCAACGATGCCTTTGCAGTCTTTGAACGTCGCTTGAACGAGTTTGAAGCCCTTGTTGAAAAATTGGGACTAGCTTAAGATGGTAGAGTCTTATAGTAAAAATGCCAATCACAATATGCGCCGTCCCGTCGTCAAGGAAGAAATCGTAGAACTCATGCGCCAGCGTCAAAAGCAGGTGACAGGTTCCTTGAAAGAATTGGAGACCTTCGCTCGCAAGGAAAATATTCCCATCATTCCTCATGAAACGGTTGCTTATTTCCGTTTTCTCATGGAAAGTCTGCAACCTAAGAATATTTTGGAGATTGGAACGGCAATTGGCTTTTCTGCCCTCTTGATGGCGGAACATGCGCCAGATGCCAAGATTACAACCATTGACCGTAATCCAGAAATGATAGGCTTTGCCAAGGAAAACTTTGCCCAGTTTGACAATCGTAAGCAAATCACCTTACTTGAAGGTGATGCTGTTGATGTTTTATCTACTTTGACAGAAACATATGATTTTGTCTTTATGGATTCGGCCAAGTCCAAGTATATCGTCTTTCTGCCTGAAATCCTTAAACATTTGGAAGTCGGTGGAGTGGTGGTCTTGGATGATATTTTTCAAGGAGGAGATGTTGCCAAGGACATCATGGAAGTTCGCCGTGGTCAACGCACCATTTACCGTGGTTTGCAAAGACTTTTCGACGCAACTTTGGACAATCCAGGTCTAACAGCAACTCTAGTTCCACTTGGAGACGGTATTCTTATGCTACGAAAGAATCTAGCAGAAGTAGAGCTTTCTGAGAGCGAATGATTTTCAGAAAAATTTAAGAAATTATAGTAAAATAGATAAGGTAACACTTACCGTAAAAGGAGTAAAAATGAAGAAAAAACTTATGGCAGGAGCCATCACACTTTTATCAGTAGCAACACTTGCAGCTTGTTCAAACAGTTCTGAAGGAAAAGATTTGATCAGCATGAAGGGCGATGTGATTACAGAGCATCAATTCTTTGAAGAAGTAAAGAACAATCCAACTGCGCAACAAGTCTTGCTCAATATGACCATCCAAAAAGTATTTGAACAACAATATGGATCAGAAGTAACGGATAAAGATGTGGATGATGCCGTTGCTGAAGAACAAAAGAAATACGGCGATAGCTACAACAGCGTGCTTCAACGTGCAGGTATGACACCTGAGACTCGTAAAGCTCAAATCCGTACCAGCAAATTGGTTGAATTGGCAGTTAAGAAGGCTGCTGAGAGTGAGTTGACAGACGAAGCTTACCAAAAAGCTTTTGAGTCTTACACACCAGATGTAACAGCTCAAATCATCCGTTTGGATAATGAAGACAAGGCAAAAGAAGTACTTGAGAAAGCTAAAGCAGAAGGTGCAGATTTTGCTCAGTTGGCAAAAGACAACTCTAACGACGACAAAACAAAAGAAAATGGTGGAGAAATCACTTTTGACTCTGCTTCAACAGAACTTCCAGAACAAGTCAAGAAAGCAGCCTTTGCCTTGGATGTGAACGGGGTTTCTGATGTGATTACAGCCACTGGAACACAAGCCTACAGCAGTCAGTTCTACATCATCAAAGTAACGAAGAAAACAGAAAAATCTTCTAATATAGAGGATTACAAAGAAAAATTGAAGACCATCATCTTGACTCAGAAACAAAATGATTCAGCCTTTGTTCAAGGAGTAATTGGTAAAGAATTGCAAGCAGCAAACATCAAGGTTAAAGACCAAGCCTTCCAAAACATCTTCACCCAATACATCGGTGGTGGTGACTCAAGCTCAAGCAGCAGCTCTTCATCTAACTAAGAAAGCAAAAAACAAATCTCAAAAGAGATTTGTTTTTTTATACCTGATACTGGAAAATGAGTAAAATTCGAAGGATTAAAGGATAAGAGTTTTTTTCTTTCTGAAAAAGTGGTATAATAGCAATCAAAACTAGAAAATAAAACGGAATTGGGAACAGAAGCGTCTGTTCCTATTAGAGTGGTGAAATATGAAAATTAGTAAAAGGCACCTACTAAACTATTCCATTTTGATTCCTTACTTCCTTTTATCGATTTTGGGACTGATTGTGGTGTACTCGACAACGAGTGCAACCTTGATCGAAGAAGGAAAAAGTGCCTTTCAATTGGTGCGTAACCAGGGGATCTTCTGGATAGCTAGTTTGATTCTGATTGCCTTAATCTATAAATTAAAATTAGGTTTCCTAAGAAACGGTCGTCTCATCTTTATCGTAATGATTGTGGAGATGGTTCTTTTAGCTCTGGCGCGACTGGTCGGAACACCTGTCAATGGAGCATACGGATGGATCTCTGTAGGACCTGTAACGATTCAGCCTGCGGAGTACCTTAAGATTATCATCATCTGGTACCTGGCACATCGATTTTCAAAACAACAAGATGAGATTGCGGTTTATGACTTCCAGGTTTTGACACAGAATCAGTGGCTACCTCGAGCTTTTAACGACTGGCGTTTTGTTCTGCTAGTTCTGATTGGTAGCTTGGGAATTTTTCCAGACTTGGGAAATGCGACCATCTTGGTCTTGGTGGCGCTCATCATGTATACGGTTAGTGGGATCGCCTATCGTTGGTTCTCGACCATTCTGGCTCTCTTGGCAGGGAGCTCAATGTTAGTCTTGTCTGTCATTCGCTTTGTTGGGGTTGAAAAGTTCTCTCAAATTCCTGTATTTGGTTACGTTGCTAAACGTTTTAGTGCCTTCTTTAATCCCTTTAATGACTTGGCGGGTGCAGGACACCAGCTCGCAAATTCCTACTATGCAATGGTAAATGGAGGCTGGTTCGGACTGGGACTAGGGAATTCTATCGAGAAGCGTGGTTATCTGCCAGAAGCCCATACGGATTTTGTCTTTTCGATTGTCATCGAGGAGTTTGGATTCGTAGGAGCCAGTATGATTTTGGCTTTACTCTTCTTCTTGATTTTGCGAATCATCTTGGTTGGTATTCGAGCAAAGGACCCCTTTAACTCTATGGTTGCTATTGGTGTCGGAGGAATGATCCTTGTTCAGGTCTTTGTCAATATCGGTGGGATTTCAGGGTTGATTCCTTCTACAGGGGTAACCTTCCCCTTCCTTTCACAAGGTGGGAACAGTCTCCTGGTATTATCCGTAGCCATCGCGCTTGTACTGAACATTGACGCAAGTGAAAAACGTGCCAAACTTATCAGAGAATACGAGAATCAAACCGATGAAAGTCTGTAAGGATTGAATGGAAAGGAAAGTATATGTCTCTTCAAAAATTAGAAAACTATAGTAATAAAGCAGTCGTCCAAGAAGAAGTCTTGATTCTGACTGAGCTATTAGAAGATATCACAAAAAATATGCTGGCGCCAGAAACCTTTGAAAAGATTATCCAGTTGAAGGAATTATCAACTAGCGAGAATTATCAAGGGCTCAATGACCTAGTGACCAGTCTTTCGAATGAAGAAATGATTTACATTTCACGCTATTTCTCTATCCTTCCACTTTTGATTAATATCTCTGAGGATGTGGATTTGGCTTATGAAATCAATCACCAAAACAATGTGGACCAAGACTATCTAGGGAAACTATCTACAACGATTAAGATGGTAGCTGAAAAAGAAAATGCAGCTGAAATTTTAGAAAAGTTAAATGTCGTTCCTGTCTTGACCGCCCATCCAACGCAAGTCCAACGTAAGAGTATGTTGGATTTGACCAATCACATCCATAATCTTTTGCGTAAGTACCGTGATGTCAAACTAGGCTTGATTAACAAAGAAAAATGGCACACGGATCTCCGTCGTTATATTGAGATTATCATGCAAACGGACATGATTCGTGAGAAGAAATTGAAAGTAACCAACGAAATCACCAACGTGATGGAGTACTACCAAAGTTCTTTCCTGAATGCTGTTCCCCGTTTGACGGCTGAGTATAAGAAACTAGCTAAAGAACAAGGCATCGAGCTCCAACATCCAAAACCGATTACCATGGGAATGTGGATTGGAGGAGACCGTGATGGAAATCCTTTCGTAACTGCAGAAACCCTCAACAAATCAGCCTTGACCCAGTGTGAAGTCATCATGAATTACTACGATGAGAAGATTTATAACCTCTATCGTGAGTTCTCACTCTCAACCAGTATTGTGAATGTCAGCGACAAGGTTCGTGAGATGGCTCTTAAGTCACAGGATAACTCGATTTATCGCGAAAAAGAACTCTATCGTCGTGCCCTTTTTGATATCCAAGCTAAGATGCAGGCAACCAAGGCTTATCTCATTGAAGACAAGGAACTTCAGCCTAGATATGCCACTGCAGATGAATTCTATCAAGATTTGTTGGCCATTCGCGATTCTCTCCTTGAGAACAAAGGGGAATACCTGATTTCTGGAGAATTTGTCGAATTGATGCAAGCTGTCGAAATCTTTGGCTTCTACCTTGCCTCTATCGACATGCGCCAAGATTCCAGTGTTCATGAAGCCTGTGTGGCTGAATTGTTAGCATCAGCTGGTATCAACGACCACTATAGCGATCTGTCTGAAGACGAAAAATGTAGCCTTCTCTTAAAAGAGTTGGAAGAAGACCCTCGTATCCTCTCAGCAACTCATGCTGAAAAGTCAGAACTTCTTGAGAAGGAACTGTCTATCTTTAAAGCTGCCCGCAAGTTGAAGGATAAACTGGGTGAAAATGTCATTCGTCAAACCATCATTTCTCACGCAACAAGTGTCTCCGACATGCTAGAACTAGCCATCATGCTCAAGGAAGTCGGCTTGGTGGATGCTCAAAAAGCCCGTGTTCAGATTGTTCCCCTCTTTGAAACCATCGAAGACTTGGATCACTCAGAAGAAACCATGAGAAGATATTTCTCTCTACCTTTGGCCAAAAAATGGATTGCTTCAAAAGATAACTATCAGGAAATCATGCTCGGCTACTCTGATAGTAACAAGGATGGTGGTTACCTGTCCTCATGTTGGACCCTGTACAAGGCGCAGCAACAACTAACTGCTATCGGTGATGAATTTGGCGTTAAGGTCACTTTCTTCCATGGTCGTGGTGGTACTGTGGGTCGTGGTGGTGGACCAACTTATGAAGCTATCACATCTCAACCACTCAAGTCTATCAAGGACCGTATCCGTCTGACTGAGCAAGGAGAAGTGATTGGGAATAAATACGGAAACAAAGACGCTGCTTATTACAACCTTGAGATGCTGGTTTCTGCAGCCATTAACCGTATGATTACCAAGAAGAAGAGTGATACCAACACATCAAACCGTTACGAAGCTATCATGGACCAAGTAGTGGATCGTAGTTATGATATCTATCGTGACTTGGTCTTTGGAAATGAACATTTCTATGACTATTTCTTTGAGTCCAGTCCGATTAAGGCTATTTCAAGCTTTAATATCGGTTCTCGCCCAGCCGCTCGTAAGACCATTACAGAAATCGGTGGTCTTCGTGCTATCCCTTGGGTCTTCTCATGGTCACAAAGTCGTGTCATGTTCCCTGGATGGTATGGTGTAGGATCCAGCTTTAAAGAGTTTATTGATCAAGATCCGAAAAATATCGAGTTTCTTCGTGACATGTACCAAAACTGGCCTTTCTTCCAATCTTTACTTTCCAATGTAGACATGGTCTTGTCCAAGTCTAACATGAACATTGCTTTTGAATATGCCAAGCTCTGTGAAGATGAAGAAGTACAAGCTATCTTTTACACTATTTTAGATGAATGGCAATTGACCAAGGATGTTATTTTAGCTATTGAAGGTTATGACGAACTATTGGCAGAAAACTCTTACCTAAAAGACAGTCTAAATTATCGTATGCCTTACTTTAATATCCTCAACTACATCCAGTTGGAGTTGATCAAACGTCAACGTCGCGGCGAATTGTCGGCAGACGAAGAAAAGCTGATCCATACAACTATCAACGGAATTGCAACCGGTTTGCGTAATTCAGGCTGATATTCTACAAACTTCCTCTTTTATAAATGGGAAGTTTTTGAATTGTTTAAAAAATTCTAAAAATAGTCTTGACAAGTAATTGAAAAATGATATAATTTAAACATTCAGAAAGTAATCATTGAAGTTTTTTAGAGAGTCTGTGCTTGGTGGAAACAGATAGATGAAAGTGATGAAAATTGGGCTGAATGTTATAAAGAATTTGAAATCATAAGAATTCGGTGAGCACACCTTACAGTGCAACTCGTGAAGCGAGATTGAGAGATAGGGGGTTTCCCTATAATTGAGGTGGCACCGCGCATCGACGTCCTCACACAAGTTTTTTGTGTGAGGACTTTTTCTATTAGGAGGATGATGATGGAATTTAAACGATGGCATCGCTTGATGATGTGATTTAAAAAATTAAGGTAAAAGAATTAAGGAGAAAGAAAAATGAAAAATAAACGTTTGATTGGAATTATCGCTGGATTAGCAGTATTGGTAGTGGCTAGCTTGATTTATTCATCAATGAACAAGCCAGCAGCTAAGGAAGAGCAAAAGGTCGCTAAGGTTGGTGTTCTTCAGTTTGTTAGTCACCCATCCTTGGACTTGATTTACCAAGGGATTCAAGATGGACTAGCTGAAGAAGGCTATAAGGATAGCCAGGTAAAAATCGACTTTATGAACTCTGAAGGTGATCAGAGCAAGGTTGCAACCATGAGTAAACAATTGGTAGCAAATGGAAACGATGTAGTTGTTGGGATTGCGACACCAGCTGCACAAGGACTTGCAAGTGCTACTAAAGACCTACCAGTTATCATGGCTGCTATTACAGACCCAATCGGTGCAAACTTGGTCAAAGATTTGAAAAAACCAGGTGGCAACATCACAGGAGTATCAGACCACAACCCAGCAGAACAACAAGTAGAACTGATTAAAGCTTTGACACCTGATGTTAAAACCATCGGAGCTCTCTACTCAAGTAGCGAAGATAACTCAAAAACACAGGTAGAAGAATTCAAGGCTTATGCTGAAAAAGCAGGTTTGACAGTCGAAACCTTTGCCGTTCCATCAACCAACGAAATTGCTTCAACAGTTAATGTCATGACCAGCAAGGTCGATGCGATTTGGGTTCCAATTGACAACACCATCGCATCAGCATTCTCAACAGTTGTTTCAAGCAACCAAACAGCTAAAAAGCCAATCTATCCAAGTGCTACTGCCATGGTAGAAGCAGGTGGATTAGCATCTGTAGTAGTTGACCAACACGATCTTGGAGTGGCTACTGGTAAGATGATTGCCAAAGTTTTGAAAGGTGAAAAACCAGCTGATACGCCAGTTAATGTCTTTTCAACTGGTAAATCGGTTATCAACAAAAAACTAGCGCAAGAACTTGGAATCACCATTCCTGAGTCTGTTCTTAAAGAAGCAGGACAAGTGATTGAATAAAGATAAAGGAGGAGTTGGGGACATCTCCTCCCATTTTTACTAAAGAAAGAAATGAGTGAAAGATTATGATAGTATCCATTATTTCTCAGGGGATGGTTTGGGCGATTCTAGGTTTGGGAATCTTTATGACTTTTCGAATTTTGAATTTCCCTGATATGACTACTGAAGGTTCTTTTCCTCTAGGGGGAGCAGTAGCTGTAACCTTGATAACACAGGGAGTCAATCCATTTTTAGCGACCTTGGCTGCAGTAGGAGCGGGCTGCCTAGCTGGTATGGCAACAGGTCTCTTATACACCAAAGGTAAAATACCAACTCTCTTATCAGGGATTTTGGTCATGACTTCTTGCCATTCCATCATGCTCATGATTATGGGACGCGCCAATCTGGGTCTTCTTGGAACCAAGCAAATTCAGGATGTCTTGCCTTTCGATTCAGACCTCAATCAACTCCTGACTGGCTTTATCTTTGTTGCCCTTGTTATTGGTCTCATGCTCTTTTTCCTAGATACCAAACTAGGTCAGGCTTACATCGCTACAGGTGATAATCCTGATATGGCTCGTAGTTTTGGAATTCATACGGGTCGTATGGAACTCATGGGCTTGGTTCTTTCAAATGGAATTATCGCGCTTGCAGGGGCCTTAATTGCTCAACAAGAAGGATATGCAGATGTTTCTCGAGGAATTGGCGTGATTGTCGTAGGGCTTGCTAGCTTGATTATTGGTGAGGTTTTGTTCAAGAGTTTGACCTTGGCAGAGCGACTCATGACCATCGTAGTAGGGTCTATCGCTTATCAGTTCCTCGTATGGGGAGTGATTGCTCTTGGATTTAATACAAGTTATCTTCGTTTGTACAGCGCCTTGATTTTGGCAGTTTGCCTTATGATTCCAACCTTCAAAAGCAAATACCTGAAAGGAGTCAAGTTTAGCAAATGACAGCAATTGTAGAATTAAAAAATGCTACCAAAGTCATTACGAATGGCTTTGACGAGGAAAAAATCATTTTGAATGATGTTTCTCTTGAAATTTTCGAACATGATTTCATTACCATTCTAGGTGGAAATGGAGCAGGGAAGTCAACGCTTTTTAACACTATTGCAGGTACCCTACCTTTAACAAGTGGAAGTATCCGTATCATGGGCGAGGACGTGACGCATTTTTCACCTGAAAAGCGGGCTAAGTACCTGTCTCGTGTCTTTCAGGATCCTAAGATGGGTACGGCTCCCCGTATGACGGTGGCGGAAAACCTTTTGATTGCCAAGTTTCGTGGTGAGAAGAGAGGGCTCCTGCCTAGAAGACTATCAAGTCATAGAGAAGAGTTTCAGGCTACCATTGAAAAGGTTGGAAATGGTCTTGAAAAACATCTGGACACTCCGATTGAGTTTCTATCAGGTGGTCAACGTCAGGCCTTGAGTCTCTTGATGGCAACCTTGAAACGACCAGAGTTGCTCTTGTTGGATGAACACACAGCAGCACTTGACCCCAAGACCAGCGTGGCTTTAATGGCATTAACGGATGAATTTGTCACAAAAGATAAGCTGACTGCCCTCATGATTACCCACCATATGGAGGATGCGTTGAAGTATGGAAATCGTCTGATTGTCATGAAAGAAGGTCGTATCATCCAAGATTTGAACAAAGAAGAAAAAGCAAAAATGAAGATTTCAGACTACTATCAATTATTTGAGTAAAGTAGAGAATTTCTCGTCAAAAAATAGAGAAGAAAAACTTAGAAACACGTCAGTGTTTCTGAGTTTTTTATCTCCTCTTTCTATCTAGAAAAATAAGGCAAAGAGAATTACGGAAAGCGTATGAAATGGTTTACTTTTTTTCAGAAATAAGCTATACTAGTTTACGTGAAACTATGATAAGATGGAGGTATTGTGTATGGTTGACAAGCAAGTCATTGAAGAAATCAAAAACAATGCCAACATTGTGGAAGTCATAGGTGATGTGATTTCTTTACAGAAGGCTGGACGGAACTATTTAGGGCTCTGTCCTTTTCATGGTGAAAAGACCCCCTCTTTCAACGTTGTGGAAGACAAGCAGTTTTATCACTGTTTTGGATGTGGGCGTTCAGGAGATGTCTTTAAGTTTATCGAAGAATACCAAGGCGTGTCCTTCATGGAAGCCGTTCAGCTCTTAGGAGAGCGCGTAGGTATTCAACTAGCTATGCCTGTTCAGTCTCGTCCCCAACAAGCTTCCCCTCATCAAGCTCTATATGATATGCATGAAGAAGCTGCACGCTTTTACCATGCCATCCTCATGACGACCAAGATGGGAGAAGAAGCAAGGGCTTATCTCTACAAACGCGGATTGACAGACGATGTTCTAAAGCACTTCCAGATTGGACTAGCTCCAGCAGAGAGAACTTATCTCTATCAACGTTTGGCTGACAAGTTTGAGGAAAAGGATTTATTGGATTCGGGCTTGTTCTACCTGTCAGATGGTAATCAATTTTATGATACTTTTTTTGGACGGATCATCTTTCCTTTGACCAATGACAAGGGGCAGGTTATTGCATTTTCAGGTCGTATCTGGCAAGAAACTGACAGTCAGACTGCCAAATATAAAAATAGTCGCTCGACTGCAATTTTTAACAAGAGTTACGAATTGTATCATTTGGACAAGGCAAAAAAGGGAACAGGTAAGATTACAGAGCTCTATCTGATGGAAGGCTTCATGGATGTGATCGCAGCCTACCGTGCTGGTATAGAAAATGCTGTGGCTTCCATGGGAACAGCCTTAAGCAAGGAGCATGTTGATCACCTCAAACGCTTTACCAAAAAAATTGTTCTCAGCTATGATGGTGACAAGGCAGGGCAGGCAGCAACAGCCAAAGCTCTGGAAGAATTAAAAGATTTCTCAGTGGAAGTTGTTCGAGTACCTGATGCCATGGACCCAGATGAGTATTTGCAAAAGAATTCTGCTGAAGACCTGGCTTACCTTTTAACCAAGACTCGGATTAGTCCTATAGAGTTCTATATTCACCAGCTCAAGCCAGAAAATAGTGATAACTTGCAGGCGCAAATTGAGTTCATTGAAAAGATTGCGCCCCTAATCGCCAAGGAAAAGTCTATCACTGCCCAAAATTCTTACATTCACATTCTGGCGGATAATCTACCTTCCTTTGATTACCAACAGGTGGAGCAGATTGTAAATGAAAGTCGCATTGTTCAGAGGCAGGAAAGGGTCAAAGAGGAGCAACCTCCAGCAGCGATTAGTTTATCTGTAACGCGACAACTGACGGCAGTCATGAGAGCAGAGGCTCATCTCCTTTATAGGATGGCTGAGAACCCAGTTGTGTTAAATGACTACCGATTAAGAGAAGATTTTTTCTTTGATACCCCAGAATTTCAGATTCTTTACGAATTATTAAGTGAGCAGGGAGAAATCGGCTCAGAGGAGCTTTCTCATCAGACGCCTGAGGTTGAAAATGCTTGGTACCACGTGCTTAGCTTGGATTTGCCAGTTGAGATGTCGCCTCAAGAGCTAGTGGAAGTCGAAGCGACTCGAAATCGTGCCCTCCTCAGCAAGGACAACTTAAGAATTAAAAAGAAAGTGCAGGAAGCTAGCCATGTAGGAGATACAGACACAGCCTTGGAAGAATTGCAACGATTGATTTCCCAAAAGAGAAGAATGGAGTAATAATGGCAACAAAACAAAAAGAAGTAACCACATTTGATGTGCAAGTAGCAGACTTTATCCGTAACCACAAAAAAACAGGAACAGCAACAGATGACGAAATCAATTCAAGTCTGGTTATTCCTTTTACCCTCGATGCAGACGGCATTGAAGACCTTTTGCAACGGATTCAGGATGCTGGAATTTCTATCACAGATAATGAAGGAAATCCAAGTGCGCGTGTGCTTAGTGCAGAAGAAGAACCAGAACTCAGTGATGAGGACTTGATTGGCTCAACTTCTGCCAAGGTTAATGACCCTGTCCGTATGTATTTGAAGGAAATCGGGGTCGTTCCTCTCTTGACCAACGAAGAGGAAAAAGAATTGGCCCTAGCAGTTGAGGCTGGTGATATCGAAGCCAAACAACGTCTTGCAGAAGCCAACCTTCGTTTGGTGGTTTCTATTGCTAAGCGCTACGTAGGGCGTGGCATGCAGTTTCTTGACTTGATCCAAGAAGGAAACATGGGTTTGATGAAGGCTGTTGACAAGTTTGACTATTCAAAAGGATTCAAGTTTTCAACTTACGCAACTTGGTGGATTCGTCAGGCGATTACCCGTGCCATCGCTGACCAGGCCCGTACTATTCGTATCCCTGTTCACATGGTTGAAACGATTAACAAGCTTGTCCGTGAACAGCGGAATCTTCTTCAAGAATTGGGTCAAGATCCAACACCTGAACAAATCGCTGAGAAAATGGATATGACACCTGACAAGGTGCGTGAAATCTTGAAAATCGCTCAAGAACCAGTATCACTTGAAACACCGATTGGTGAAGAGGACGATAGCCATCTTGGGGACTTTATCGAAGACGAAGTTATTGAAAATCCAGTAGACTACACAACTCGTATCGTTTTGCGTGAGCAGTTGGATGAGGTTTTGGATACTCTCACAGACCGTGAAGAAAACGTTCTGCGCCTTCGTTTCGGGCTAGACGATGGGAAAATGCGTACCCTTGAAGATGTTGGTAAAGTCTTTAACGTGACTCGTGAGCGTATCCGTCAGATCGAGGCCAAGGCTTTGAGAAAACTACGTCAACCAAGTCGCAGCAAACCCCTTCGTGATTTTATTGAAGACTAAGAGTGAGGATGAACATGGCTTATACAGAAGAGCAAATTGAAACGATCAAAACACGCATATTAAATGCTTTGGAAGAAGTCATCGACCCTGAGTTGGGGATTGATATTGTCAACCTAGGTTTGATTTATGAAATTCGTTTTGATGGTGAAACAGGTCACACTGAAATTGATATGACCTTGACAACTATGGGCTGCCCACTGGCTGACCTTTTGACAGACCAGATACACGATGCGATGACTGATGTGCCTGAGGTAACCAATACCGAAGTTAAATTGGTCTGGTATCCAGCTTGGACGGTTGAAAAAATGAGCCGATACGCGCGTATCGCCCTAGGAATTAAATAAAGACTAAAAAAATGAGAGAGACGATTGGAAAATAGGATAATTTTATCCTTTTTCCAATCGTCTCTTCTTTCTTTTGCTGATTTTCTGGAAATAAAATGGTATAATGAAAGGTATGGAAAACGAAAAATTGCGTATTAATATGCTAAGCTCAAGTGAAAAAGTAGCTGGTCAAGGAGTGTCAGGAGCTTATCGAGAATTGGTTAGTCTCCTTCACCGCGATGCCAAAGACCAGTTGATTGTTACAGAGAATCTTCCTGTAGAAGCGGATGTAACTCACTTTCATACCATTGATTTCCCCTACTATTTATCTACTTTCCAAAAGAAACGCTCTGGGAGAAAAATTGGCTATGTGCATTTTTTGCCTGATACGCTTGAGGGGAGTTTGAAGATTCCATTTTTCCTAAAAGGAATTGTCAAACGCTATGTTTTTTCCTTTTACAACCGAATGGAACACTTGGTGGTGGTCAATCCCATGTTTATCGAGGATTTAGTGGCTGCTGGTATTCCGCGTGAAAAAGTAACTTATATTCCAAATTTTGTAAACAAAGAAAAATGGCATCCATTACCAGCTGAACAAGTTGCTCAACTCCGGAAGGAAATGGATCTCGCGGAAGATCAGTTTGTCGTAATCGGTGCGGGTCAGGTTCAGAAACGTAAAGGAATTGATGATTTTATCCGTCTTGCTGAGGAATTGCCAGAAATTACCTTTATCTGGGCAGGTGGTTTTTCATTTGGTGGGATGACAGATGGTTATGAACGCTACAAGAAGATAATGGACAATCCACCCAAAAATCTTATTTTCCCTGGAATTGTGTCACCGGAACGGATGCGGGAACTTTACGCTATGGCGGATCTATTCTTGCTACCAAGTTACAATGAATTATTCCCTATGACTATCTTAGAGGCTGCTAGTTGCGAGGCTCCTATTATGTTAAGAGATTTGGATCTGTATAAGGTTATTCTTGATGGGAATTATCGTGCTACAAGTGATGTTTCCGAGATGAGAGAAGCAATCCTAGAATACAAGAATGACCCTGAAGCCTTAAAGGACTTGAAAGAAAAAGCTCGTGAGATTTCCAAAGAGTACTCTGAGGAGCATTTGTTGGAAATCTGGTTAAAATTTTATCGAGAACAGGCTGCTTTGGGCAAAAAGTGAGGTAATTTATGCGAATTGGTTTATTTACAGACACCTATTTCCCTCAAGTTTCCGGGGTTGCGACTAGTATACGGACCTTGAAAACTGAGCTTGAAAAGCAAGGACATGCAGTTTTTATCTTTACAACGACTGATAAAGACGTAAACCGATACGAAGATTGGCAAATTATTCGCATTCCGAGTGTCCCTTTCTTTGCGTTTAAGGATCGACGATTTGCCTACCGAGGTTTTACAAAGGCACTTGAAATTGCCAAGCAGTATCAACTCGATATTATTCATACCCAGACCGAATTTTCTCTTGGTTTGTTAGGGATTTGGATTGCTAGAGAATTGAAAATTCCAGTTATTCATACCTACCATACCCAGTATGAAGACTATGTGCATTACATTGCTAAGGGCATGCTAATTCGTCCGAGTATGGTAAAATATTTGGTGCGTGGCTTCCTTCATGATGTAGATGGCGTGATTTGCCCTAGTGAGATTGTTCGTGACCTTTTATCTAAATACAAAGTCAAGGTTGAAAAGCGGGTCATCCCAACTGGAATTGAGCTGGCTAAGTTTGAACGACCTGAGATCAAAGAGGAAAACTTGCAAGAACTTCGTTCGAAGTTAGGTATTCAGGAAGGCGAGAAAATGCTACTGAGCCTTTCTCGTATCTCCTTTGAAAAGAATATCCAAGCAGTCTTAGCTGCCTTTGCGCAGGTTTTGAAAGAAGAAGACAAGGTGAAGTTGGTTGTTGCTGGAGACGGACCTTATCTGGACAGTCTGAAAGAACAAGCAGGGAAATTAAACATACAAAAACATGTGATTTTTACAGGTATGATTGCTCCAAGTGAGACAGCCTTGTACTATAAAGCAGCTGATTTCTTTATTTCAGCCTCTACGAGTGAGACTCAGGGTTTAACCTATCTAGAAAGTCTAGCCAGTGGAACGCCTGTTATTGCTCATGGCAATCCCTATCTTGAAAATCTGATCAATGATAAAATGTTTGGGACCCTCTACTATGGAGAACGAGAGCTTGCAGGAGCTATCCTTGAAGCTTTGATCGCTACTCCTGATATGTCTGAACAAAAGTTAGCGGATAAGTTGTACGAGATTTCGGCTGAAAATTTTGGGAAACGAGTTCATGAGTTTTACCTTGATGCCATTATCTCAAATAACTTTGAACATGAGCTACATGATGGACAACCTGTCACTCAACGCTTCTTAAAAACGATTCTCTATCTACCTCAACAGGCTGTTACAAGCCCAGTAAAAGAATCCAAGCGTATTTTAAGAGCGTCTCGAAAACAATTGTCTAGCATCAGAGATTATTGGAGAGACGAATTCAAATAATAGAATAAGAGGAAGAAAAAATGAAAAAATTAATGAGAAGCGGAAAAGATCAAAAAATTGGTGGAGTATGCGCAGGAGTTGCTCATTATTTTGATATTGATCCAACAATTGTTCGTGTCATTTGGGCTGTTCTTGCATTTTGTTATGGGACAGGAGTCCTTGCTTATATCATTTTATGGTTGATTGCACCAGTTTCAACAGAATATTAAATTAAAATTATATAGAAAAAGGAGAAGTTATGGCTTTTGGAGATAACGGAAAACGTAAAAAAACTTTGTTTGAAAAGGTGACACTTGTTGTCGTGCTCATCATGTTGTTTGTAACCCTTGCTGGTATCTTTGCAACTGCGCTTGGAGCTTTTAGTAGATTCTAAGCAAGCTACGAGGATAGAAACAATAACTAATGACTGGGTTCTCCCCAGCCTTTTTAAAGTGAGAAGAAAATATGAGTATGTTTTTAGATACAGCCAAGATTAAGGTCAAGGCTGGTAATGGTGGCGATGGCATGGTTGCCTTTCGCCGTGAAAAATATGTCCCTAATGGCGGTCCTTGGGGTGGTGATGGTGGACGTGGAGGTAACGTTGTTTTCGTGGTAGACGAAGGTTTGCGTACCTTGATGGATTTCCGCTATAACCGTCATTTCAAGGCTGATTCCGGTGAAAAAGGAATGACAAAAGGAATGCACGGTCGTGGTGCAGAAGACCTTCGTGTTCGCGTACCACAGGGGACTACTGTACGTGATGCGGAAACAGGAAAAGTCATTACAGACTTGATTGAACATGGTCAAGAGTTTATCGTGGCTCATGGCGGTCGAGGTGGTCGTGGAAATATCCGTTTTGCCACTCCCAAAAATCCTGCACCTGAAATCTCTGAGAATGGAGAACCAGGTCAAGAACGTGAGTTGCAACTGGAATTGAAGATCCTAGCGGATGTTGGCTTGGTCGGTTTCCCATCTGTTGGAAAGTCAACTTTGCTTAGTGTCATCACTTCAGCTAAACCTAAAATCGGTGCTTACCACTTTACGACCATTGTCCCTAATTTGGGTATGGTTCGTACACAGTCAGGTGAATCTTTTGCAGTAGCAGACCTTCCAGGTTTGATTGAAGGGGCCAGTCAAGGGGTTGGTCTTGGAACCCAGTTTCTACGTCATATCGAACGCACTCGAGTTATCCTCCATGTCATCGATATGTCAGCTAGCGAAGGACGTGATCCTTATGAGGATTACCTTGCTATTAATAAGGAATTAGAATCCTATAACCTTCGTCTCATGGAACGTCCACAGATTATCGTAGCCAACAAGATGGATATGCCTGAAAGTCAGGAAAATCTTAAAACTTTCAAGGAAAAGTTGGCAGCAAACTACGACGAGTTTGAGGAACTTCCAGCCATCTTCCCAATTTCTGGTCTGACCAAGCAAGGCTTGGCGACTCTTTTGGACGCGACAGCTGAATTGTTAGACAAGACTCCAGAATTCCCGATTTATGATGAATCCGATATGGAAGAAGAAGTTTACTATGGCTTTGACGAGGAAGAAAAGGCCTTTGAGATTAGCCGTGATGATGATGCGACATGGGTACTTTCTGGTGATAAACTTATGAAACTCTTTAACATGACCAACTTTGACCGTGACGAATCAGTCATGAAGTTTGCCCGTCAGCTTCGTGGTATGGGGGTTGACGAAGCCCTTCGTGCGCGTGGAGCCAAAGATGGCGATTTGGTCCGCATCGGTAAATTTGAGTTTGAATTTGTAGACTAGGAGATTGATATGGGAGATAAACCAATATCATTCCGAGATGCAGATGGAAATTTTGTTTCTGCAGCAGATGTGTGGAATGAAAAGAAACTAGAAGAATTGTTTAATCGTCTCAATCCTAAACGTGCTCTTCGATTGGCGCGTACAAAGAAAGAAGAAACACAGTCAAAGAAATAAAAAGTTCCCGTGATCTTTTGATCACGGGATTTGTTTTATTCACTAAAGAAAAATGGTGGCGCATATTTTTTAAGACTCTCAAAACAAGCCTGCGCTTTTGTAGCATCTTCACAGATAATCATGCAGACGTCGTCTCCACAAAGGGTTGCAACGATATCTGGAAAGGCCAAGGAATCAATTACAGATCCAAATGATTGGGCTAAACCGGGTAAAGTTTTCAAAATAACCTGGTGTTGCACCGGACGCAACATAACAAGAGCATCTTCCATATAATTTTCAAGACGTTTTTCCCACTTGGAGATAGATCCTGTATTTAGCACATAGTAAGAATTATCCTCTTCGCGCACTTTTGAAAGGTTCATGGTTTTGATGTCGCGTGATAAGGTAGCCTGAGTAACTTGGATATCATTTTCCGCTAATAAGGCTTGTAATTCAGCTTGAGTGTGGATTTTGTTTTTTGAAACGAGGGCGCGGATAAGTTGGTGTCTGTGTTCTGATTTGTTCATAAAGTAAGTACTCCTTTTACAAGGTACAGTAGCGTGGACTGAACGAAAATGTCAGTCGGGGTGGTAGGCGGTATTGTCACGTATGATGATTTTAAAGTCAGTAGGATAAAGAACTAGATGGAGAGATTCTCCTTCTTTTAACTTGTCACTAGTTGCGTGCAGATAAACTGGGTAGCGATCCGTTTATCTACATTGATGTTCTTTAATGACAGTGAATCATTCAATTTGGGTAGCTTTTTGTCACGGCGTTTTGTGAATTTACTCTAAATGTAATTCACAGAGATTTCCAACATGTGGTGTAGTAGCGTGTATGATAAATGGTTACACATGTTGGTTAGAGGAAGTATCTTTTGTCCAAGTTCTATCTAGGGGCTTCTAAAATGCTTTTAGATGAACTGAATTTGATACAAAGTTTATGTTTGATTCGACTGTTCAAGTGGAAAACTTTGGTTATAGGAAGTTCAATGGTCAAATTCATTGACTTTTCCTTTGAATACTTCCATATTGAAAGTCTGGTAGATTATACCTTTTGACAAGGTAGGATAAGACTAGACTGTGCTAAATCAACAGTCAACTGATAGTCTGTATTATCTCGAATTGTAATCTCAAAGTCTGTGGTGTAGAGAACCAAACGGAGAGTATCTCCTTCTTTAAGTTTGTAGATAGTTGGTTGAAGCTCTAGCTGGAAGTCCATCCATTCATTTGGTTGGATTTCTTCAATCATCAAGAGATTGGTTCGATTTTGAAGATTAAGGTAGCCTTTGGTGATGACACGTTGGGCACTTGGGTTGAATGGCAGTTCACAGAGATTTTCTAACATGTGGTAACGACCATTATCAATGGTTCTAGCATTTAAAACAGCTGGATAAGGCTGCAGATATTTCTTTTGTCCAAGTACTAACAGTTGGGCTGATAATAAGCCCTTGTTCGTACTCGATTTGACACGAAGTTTCAGCTCCACTCGCCCATTTAAGTGAATGTCTTGACTTACTGGAAGGTCAATGGTGATTTGATTGGCTTTTCCTTGGTAAAGTTCAGTGTTGAAGGTCTGGTAAGTCTTACCATAACGATCAAAATCTTTTTGATCATACTGGTTTTGAATCACTTTTTCATCATTACCAAGAGAGAAGGTATGCAGTTCATCCTGTTTGCCAAAGTTATCAAGACCTTGCCATTTTTGCGGTGCGATATTGTCCTGCCAGATGACAGTCGGAAGTTGATAGCCTGAGTCAAGTCCTAACAATTTCTTACTTAACAAGGCATTCATGGACTCGCGGAAGTCGATCGACTGCCAGTTGTTCATATAGACATGGGCACCATGATGGAAAAAGAGGTGCTTATTGATGTGGCTAGGAAGAGCATGAAACATCTGGTAAACATGAAGAGGTTTGACGTTCCAATCCTGGGAACCATGCGTAAAGACGACCTCAGCTTGAACCTTGTGAGCATTGAGCAGATAGTTGCGGTCATGCCAAAACTGATTGTAGTCACCAGTCTTGCGATCGAGTTTCTCTTTAACCTTTTCTAAGTCCGTTTGATGAGCTTCATTGCCACGAATATAGTCACCGCCTAAGAGATTGCGGGAGTAGGTCAATTCAGCAAGTGAGTCAAAATCCTCACCTGGATAACCACCTGGGCTGGTTACCAGACCATTTTCACGATAGTAGTTGTACCAAGAGGAAATACCTGCTTCTGCGATGATCACTTCCAAACCATCAACACCAGTGGTGGCGAGACCATTAGACATGGTACCTAGATAGGAAATACCTGTTGTTGCGACTTTGCCGTTTGACCAGTCAGCCTTGATTTGGCGCTTGCGCGTGTGGTCCGTGAAAGCACGACAACGACCATTGAGCCAATCAATGACATTTTTATAAGCTTCAATCTGCTGGTAGTCACCATTGGTCATGAGACCTTGAGAATCTTTGGTTCCAACACCTGATACATAGAGATTGGCAAATCCACGTGGGAGGAAGTAGTCATTGAGTGTATATGAGCTATTGATATGAGATAGCTTTTCTTCAGCTTCTGAGACGACTTCTGCTTGACCATGAGATTCGACTAAATTCAGCTTGGGCTCCTCAAGTTCAATGGTGTGGGGCGGTTTGACCTCAAGCACCCCTTCCATTTTGTAGAGAGCCTTGTCACTGGCTTTATCGTTGGTCCCTTGGTGGTAAGGGCTGGCAGTCATGACTGAAGGAATCTGTCCATCATAACGCGGGCGAATAATGCTGACCTTGACTAAGTCAGGGAGACCGTCGTTATCAGTATCCACACGACTCTCGACATACACGACTTCACGAATGACATCATGAGTAGAGAAGGTTGCCAAGCTCTTACCGTTAAAGTAGTGGTAGTGATTGTCTTCTGAAATGAGTCCATCACTAACAAGTTGATCAATGAGCGTATTTCCTTTTTTCGTTCTCGTATTGAGTAACTGATAAAGATTTTCAATGAGATCCCCATAAACAATAGGAAAACCAGTTTCTTTACGAAACTGTTCGGCATCCTCAAAGTCAACAAGATAGCTAAATCCTAAAAGTTGAAAAACTACTGTGTAGAAAATCTCCGCAGTTAACTCACGGTCTGACTGGAAAAAGGTTACTAAATCTGTTTCTTTATCCGCAGCCAAAGTCGATAAGGCATAATCCGTGTCAGAATAAGTGAAAAAACTCCAACAAATGAAGTCTTCAAACTGTCTTTTTAAGGACAGTTGGGGTGACAGCTTTAGACCAAGACCTTCTAATTCTGCAAATCGTTGAGAACTAGTGGTTGGTTGATAGCTGAATTGATTAAAACGCATGTTTCTCTCCTTTGAAAACAGACTGGATTTATTATATCAAAAAAGAGGGAAAAATGGAATAAATAAACTTAAATGAAATAAATTTCTTAAACCAGCATATCTATTTAGTAAGTTATTATAAAATGCTGAATAAATACCATAGAAGTAAGCCTTTTTCTAGAGAATTTTATATGTAAAACTGCATATAACTCCTATCTTTATTATTCTTCGTTTGGTATAAATATATCTAAATTTACATTTAAAACTATTATATAATATTAATTTTATATTTTCTTCCTTTGAAAAATGAAGAATTTAACAGTAAGAAGAGAAGAAGTTTGGAACTGATGATATTGAAAAGAAAGTGCAGAGTTGCTTCAATATCCAGCTTAAAATGGTATAATAGTAGTAAAACGAAAGCAAGGAGGAGAAGAAATGATTGCACAGCTCGACACCAAGACTGTTTATAGTTTTATGGAAAGTGTGGTTTCGATTGAAAAATACGTACAAATGGCTAAAGAATACGGCTATTCTCACCTTGCTATTATGGATGTGGATAATCTCTATGGAGCTTATCATTTTCTAGAAGCAACTCGTAAGCATGGCATTCGACCTTTAATTGGTCTAGAAATGACCTTGGTCAAAGATGAGGAAAATATTTCTCTTCGTTTTCTAGCCCTATCCACTAAAGGTTATCAAGAGTTGATGAAGTTATCCACTTTAAAAATGACTGGACGGAAAAAATGGTCTGACTTCACCTCCCACCTCGAAGATGTGGCTATTGTTGTTCCCTATTTTAATGGGGTCGAACAGTTGGATTTTGGGGTTGATTATTTTATCGGTGTTAGTCCAGATACTCCTCAAGAAGTCTTTACCAGACCCATTCTTCCACTCTATCAAGTCAACTCTTTTGAAAAAGAAGACCTACAGGTTTTACAAATCTTGTCAGCAGTCAAGGACAATGTCAGCCTGAGAGAAGTAGATGTACATTCACAACAGGGGATTTTTTTACCTGCCTCAGATTTGGAAGCACAGTTTAAAAATCGCTTCCCTCAGGCCCTTGCCAATCTCCAAGGTCTGATAGAGAATGTAAGCTATCAAATCGACCCAAGTTTAAAACTTCCTCGCTTTAATCCTGAAAGACCAGCGGTCGAAGAACTTAGAGAGAGAGCTGAGCAAGGCTTGAGTGACAAGGGGCTAACCTCAGCTATTTATCATGAGCGACTGAATGAGGAATTGGCTGTGATTCATGATATGGGCTTTGACGACTATTTCCTTGTAGTTTGGGATTTGCTCCGTTTTGGACGTTCCCAAGGCTACTATATGGGAATGGGGCGTGGTTCTGCGGTTGGTAGTCTAGTAGCTTACTCACTGGATATTACAGGGATTGATCCGGTTGAAAAGAACTTGATTTTCGAGCGCTTTTTAAATCGTGAGCGCTACACCATGCCCGATATTGATATTGACATTCCTGATCTATATAGACCAGAATTCATTCGCTATGTTCGTGATCGCTATGGTAGTCAACACGTGGCGCAGATTGTCACTTATTCGACCTTTGGAGCAAAACAGGCAATTCGTGATGTTTTCAAACGTTATGGCGTTCCAGAGTACGAATTAACAAATATTACGAAAAAAATCAGTTTCCGAGATACGCTAACGACAGCCTATGAAAAGAATTTACAGTTTAGGCAGGTCATCAATAGCAAAATGGAATATCAAAAAGCTTTTGAGATTGCTCGAAAGATTGAAGGGTATCCTCGTCAGACCTCTATCCATGCCGCTGGGGTCGTTATGAGTGACCAAGACCTGACAGACTATATCCCGCTCAAATACGGTGAGGATATGCTGATCACCCAGTATGATGCTCATGGTGTTGAAGCTAATGGCCTTTTAAAAATGGATTTCCTCGGTTTACGTAACCTGACTTTTGTCCAAAAAATGCAGGAATTATTGGCTGAGTCAGGAGGTATTCATCTGAGAATAGAGGATATTGATCTGGAAGACAAAGAAACTCTGGCTCTCTTTGCTGCTGGAAATACCAAGGGGATTTTCCAATTTGAACAACCTGGCGCCATTCGGCTCTTGAAACGAGTTCAGCCACAAGTCTTTGAAGAGGTAGTAGCCACAACCTCACTCAACAGACCAGGGGCAAGCGATTATATTGATAACTTTGTCGCTCGGAAGCACGGCAAAGAAAAGGTAACGGTGTTAGACCCTGCCTTGGAGGACATTCTGTCATCAACCTATGGCATTATGCTCTATCAAGAGCAAGTCATGCAGGTAGCTCAGCGTTTTGGAGGTTTCAGTCTTGGTAAAGCTGACATTCTCAGACGAGCCATGGGTAAGAAAAATGCTAAAGAGATGCATTTGATGAAGGAAGATTTTATCTCTGGAGCTATGAAATTGGGGCATACTGGAGAAAAGGCAAATCAAGTTTTTGCAGTGATGGAAAAGTTTGCAGGCTATGGATTTAACAGATCCCACGCCTATGCCTACTCAGCGCTGGCTTTCCAACTAGCTTATTTTAAGACGCATTATCCTGCTATTTTCTTCCAAGTCATGTTAAATTATTCAAGCAGCGATTACATTGTAGATGCATTACAAATGGGCTTTGAAGTAGCTCCCTTAGCAATCAACAGCATTCCCTATCATGATAAAATTGCTCAGAAGAAAATCTATCTTGGTCTAAAAGCCATTAAGGGCATGCCAAGAGATTTGTCTTACTGGATTATCGAAAATCGTCCTTTCTCAAGCATTGAAGATTTTGTCACACGTCTTCCCAAGAATTACAAGAAACTGTCGCTTTTGACGCCTTTGGTTGAACTAGGGCTTTTTGATGAATTTGACAAGAATCGCCAGAAAATCTTAGTGAACCTACCAAACTTATTTGTCTTTGTTGAGGAGTTAGGTGGACTCTTTGCGGATACAAATTATAGTTGGACTGAAGCTGATGATTTTACTGAGGCAGAGAAATTTTACAAAGAGCAGGAACTGATTGGGGTAGGTATCAGTGCCCATCCTCTCCAAACTCTTGCCAAACAAGCCCTATATCCGACGACGCCAATCACTAATCTAACCGAGGGAGCTCAAGCCACTCTCCTAGTTGAAGTTCAAAAGATTAAAGTGATTCGAACCAAGAAAGGCGAGAGTATGGCCTTTCTACAGGTCCATGATAGTAAGTCTCGGATGGATGTAACTGTATTTTCAGACCAATATAGAAAATTTGCTTCCAATTTATCCGAAGGGAAATTTTACTACATCAATGGCAAAATTCAATCTCGAGATGGTCGTCTGCAAATGATTGCACAAGATTTGAAAGAAGCAGTGGCGGAACGATTCTGGATTCAAGTTAAAAATCATAAATACGATAAAGAGATTTCAAATATCCTAGAACAATACAAAGGCCCAATTCCTGTCATTATCAGGTATGAAGAGGAAGGAAAAACGGTTGTTTCTACACAACATTTTGTAAGAAAAGATTCTGCTCTAGAGGAAAAATTAGAGGGAATTGCTATGAAAACGATTTATCGCTAAAAATACGGAAAATAGAAGAATTTTCGATTTAAATGTGGTATAATCAGTAAGAATGTTAAAAGAAAAAGGAGCATAAACCAAATGAAACGTATTGCTGTTTTGACCAGTGGTGGAGACGCCCCTGGTATGAATGCTGCCATCCGTGCAGTAGTTCGCCAAGCAATCTCAGAAGGAATGGAAGTTTTTGGTATCTATGATGGATACGCAGGTATGGTTGCCGGTGAAATTTATCCACTTGATGCTGCTTCAGTAGGAGACATCATTTCACGTGGTGGTACTTTCCTTCATTCTGCTCGTTACCCTGAGTTTGCACAACTTGAAGGCCAACTTAAAGGGATTGAGCAATTGAAAAAACACGGTATCGAAGGAGTCGTAGTTATCGGTGGTGATGGTTCTTATCATGGAGCTATGCGCTTGACTGAGCATGGATTCCCTGCTATTGGACTTCCAGGTACAATCGATAACGATATCGTAGGTACTGACTTTACAATCGGATTTGATACTGCAGTTACGACTGCAATGGATGCGATTGATAAGATTCGTGATACATCATCAAGTCACCGTCGTACTTTCGTTGTTGAAGTAATGGGACGTAACGCTGGTGATATCGCTCTTTGGGCAGGTATCGCAACTGGTGCTGATGAAATCATCATCCCTGAAGAAGGCTTCAAGATGGAAGATATCGTAGCAAGCATCAAAGCTGGTTATGAGCACGGTAAAAAACACAACATTATCGTTTTGGCAGAAGGTGTTATGTCAGCAGCTGAATTTGGTCAAAAACTAAAAGAAGCAGGAGACACTAGTGACCTTCGTGTAACAGAACTTGGTCACATCCAACGTGGTGGATCACCAACTGCGCGTGACCGTGTATTGGCATCACGCATGGGGGCACACGCTGTTAAACTCCTTAAACAAGGAATCGGTGGTGTCGCTGTTGGTATCCGTAACGAAAAAATGGTTGAGAATCCAATCCTTGGTACAGCAGAAGAAGGAGCTTTGTTTAGCTTAACAGCTGATGGTAAGATCGTTGTTAACAACCCTCATAAAGCTGATCTTGAACTTTCTGATTTGAACAAGAGCTTGTCCTAATCAACTTTCATTAATTTGGTAACATGACCATAAAAGGTCGAATTATATAAAGGAGTCACAAAAATCATGAACAAACGTGTAAAAATCGTTGCAACTTTAGGTCCTGCGGTAGAAATCCGTGGTGGTAAAAAATTCGGTGATGACGGATACTGGGGTGAAAAACTTGACGTTGAAGCTTCAGCTAAAAACATTGCTAAATTGATTGAAGCTGGTGCTAACACATTCCGTTTCAACTTCTCACACGGTGACCACCAAGAACAAGGTGAACGTATGGCAACTGTTAAACTTGCAGAAAAACTTGCAGGTAAAAAAGTTGGTTTCCTTCTTGATACTAAAGGACCAGAAATCCGTACTGAATTGTTCGAAGGTGAAGCTAAAGAGTACTCATACAAAACTGGTGAAAAAATCCGTGTTGCAACTAAACAAGGAATCAAATCAACTCGTGAAGTGATTGCTTTGAACGTTGCTGGTGCTCTTGACATCTACGATGATGTTGAAGTTGGTCACCAAGTTTTGGTTGACGATGGTAAATTGGGTCTTCGTGTTTTCGCAAAAGACGATGCAACTCGTGAATTTGAAGTAGTCGTTGAAAATGACGGTATCATTGCTAAGCAGAAAGGTGTAAACATTCCTAACACTAAAATTCCTTTCCCAGCACTTGCTGAACGTGATAACGATGATATCCGTTTCGGTTTGGAACAAGGTATCAACTTCATCGCGATTTCATTCGTACGTACTGCAAAAGACGTCGACGAAGTTCGTGCAATCTGTGAAGAAACTGGTAATGGTCACGTTCAATTGTTTGCAAAAATCGAAAACCAACAAGGTATCGATAACTTGGACGAAATCATTGAAGCTGCTGACGGTATCATGATCGCTCGTGGTGACATGGGTATCGAAGTACCATTCGAAATGGTTCCAGTTTACCAAAAAATGATCATCACTAAAGTGAACGCAGCAGGTAAAGTTGTTATCACAGCAACAAACATGCTTGAAACAATGACTGAAAAACCACGTGCAACTCGTTCAGAAGTATCAGACGTATTTAACGCTGTTATCGACGGAACTGACGCTACAATGCTTTCAGGTGAGTCTGCAAACGGTAAATACCCACTTGAGTCAGTAACAACAATGGCTACAATTGACAAGAACGCACAAACTCTTCTTAACGAATACGGACGTTTGAACTCAGATACTTTCGAACGTAACTCTAAGACAGAAGTTATGGCTTCAGCTGTTAAAGATGCTACAAACTCAATGAACATCAAATTGGTTGTTACCCTTACTAAGACTGGTCACACAGCTCGTTTGATTTCTAAATACCGTCCAAATGCTGATATCTTGGCATTGACATTCGACGAATTGACAGAGCGTGGATTGATGTTGAACTGGGGTGTTATCCCAATGTTGACTGAAGCTCCATCATCAACTGATGATATGTTCGAAATCGCTGAACGTAAAGCAGTTGAAGCAGGCCTTGTAGAATCTGGTGACGATATTGTTATCGTTGCAGGTGTGCCACTTGGCGAAGCTGTTCGTACAAACACAATGCGTATCCGTACAGTACGTTAAT
>CAUSPE010000007.1:0-58884 GCA_963533485.1 uncultured Streptococcus sp. | reverse complement strand
GCTTTGTGGCCTCCTCAGCAGCCAGCAAGTTTAGTCTCAATAAGGTGAAAGTAGATGTCGAAGCACCGAGCTATAACAAAGAACAAATCCTGAAGAATCTGGAAGAAAGCAGGCTTGCGAGGGAGAGTTCGAAGTTTGATAACTACCTTCGCAAAGAGTACGCACAACAAGGAAAATACTTCCCAGAGCGCATAACAATGCCAAATGGGAAACGTGCTTATCTCTCAGCAGATGTTTTTGAGGGGAAACAAGTTCCTGTTCGTTCTAGGGACTTTGTGGATGCACAGGGTAAAATCAAATGGCCACCAGAAGGAACAGATGGCTTTGTTTTAGATAGTGCTGGTAACCCTATTACAAAACCAGCTAATTTAAAAGCTGGACAAGTGATTGACCGTTTTGGGTCAAATGGTGGGCGTTTCACCAGTCCAGTTGATAATGGAGAAATATTGCCGTTTAATACACGAGGCTTGCCTTATCCTGAAGGTCATCAAGTCTACCATCAGTATGAAGTTGTCAAAGATATTAATTTAGAAAATATCAAAGCTGGCTTTTCTAGGTTATCTGATATTGATAAAGTAAAACTAAACGATGCTATGAGAAAATTTGATTTTACATTTGATGACTTAGCTAATCCATTAAAAGGTAAAATAGATAAAGTGTTTGGGCAAGGCGGAGGAGTACAAATTAAGTTTATAACATCAGTTGAATGGTATGAAAAATTAGGATTATTGAGAGAGGTAAAATAATGGTAAATTTGGATAAAGAGAAACAAGAACTAATAGAAGAAATTAAATTGTTGGGATATGAAAGTTTAAGATATTCTATTTTTAATGATCATAGACCAGGTGAATGGGAAGTTCGAATTGAGTTTGATTCTATCAGTGAACATTATTTTGTTTACGCTACAATGGATAGAGCAAGTTATAACAAAAAATTGGAATTTGATAATTTTGAGGATGCAAAAAATAAATTTATAGAAAAACTAGACCTCACTGTGAAAATAAATAGAGCTTCTATAAAAAGTGGAGAAGTTCCTGAATATTCCTCCCCCCTCTGGGATGATGTCACAGAATAATAAATAACACCCTATTTTATGTTAGAATAAATGAAACAAGAGTTTACTAATATTTTATTGGTAAACTCTTACTGTACAAGGACGGTTACTACCAGATTGACGGTGATCTTCATACAAAGTTGCCAGGTCAGGTATTTACAAACCTTCATAGTGCTTTAAAGAGTTCACGGGATAGTCTAAAGAGTGAGATTGAGCTCTTGAACACGACCAAGGACAACATTTCAGATTTGGTGAGCTATGATGGGAGCAGTCATACCAGCACGGTCATGAACTATAACTTCCTCATGAATCAGCTCAAGAACTTGGACAGCTCCATCACTCAGTATGAAAGCAACCATGCGAGTCAGGATTTGGTCGCCTTTAAGGAACTTCTAGCTGCGACCAAGGCCTTGATAACAGAACATGCAGGGAAGACACGTACGGTAGGGACTTATCAGTCAGGAGACTTCGCCAAGCTCAAGTCTGTTCAACGCTTTGCGATAGCCTACAAACAGGAGCCTATACAGCCGGTCAGGTTGCCTATCATGGGACTAAGCTCCTAGGTGGAAGCGAAGAAGATGCCCAAACCGCAAACTTTATCGGAAACCTGGTAGGAGGCTATGTGACCTCCTCAGCAGCCAGCAAGTTTAGTCTCAATAAGGTGAAAAATCCACAGGCTAAATCAACAACATCTCCAATAAAAAATATGCCACTGGAAGAGTATGAAATGTATCGGACAAAGAGTGTGATCAACCCTGACTCGGATACAATGACATTAGGTAAATATGAACCTACAATTAGACCTGATGGCACTCCGGATTGGAGTACACCTGGTCCAAATTCATACATCAGCAAGGCTGGAGATACCACTTACTTTAGCTTAGGAGATGATTGGAATAAAATTACAGTCGAATATGGTTTGGATGTAGAAGATACAGAAATGTTCAAATATTTCAATAAACCTGCGCTAGATGATGCAGTTGCGCAAGGCAAGACTATTCGATTTTCTCATGATCCTAGGTTAGAACTTTCTCCTGAGACTGCTTTGGCTAAGGAATGGAAATACTTAAAAGAGCATTATGGATATAAAAAAGTAATATTAGAGGATGGATATTTTTATGCAGTTAAATAAAATGAAAAAATTAGCGCTGGATTTTAGCGATATAGTTGAAATAGTATTTAAAGATAAGATTGATGATATAATGATTTATGATATAATTGATGAACCCGATCATTGTATGTTCAAATTAAATTTTGCAGCGTATAATTACTTTTGGATTGAGTTCGACTATGAGAATGATTGGTGCGAGTTTTTTATTGTGCTTAATGAAGCATGTAAACAATCTCTTTATAGCAAGACTAAGTTTAGTGAAATCACAGATTGGAATGCGTATTTAGCAGGAATCATGAAAGAGCTAGAACTTCGCATACCAGAGAAGTTTTTAAAAGCAAAAGGATGGCTATAAAGAATAGAAGGAGTTTTTATGGAAGAGAATCGAGTGTTTCAACTAGCAGTGAAAACTAGTGAAATAATAAAAAGTGTATTCGGGAATAGAATCACTGAGCCAAAAATTGTAGATGTCGTTGAATATGGGCCGTACCAGCGATTTGGCATTCGGTTTGTTGCGTATGATTATTTTTTAATATTATTCAACTATGATAGAGGTTTTTGTGGGTTTTCGGTTTCAATCGGTGGACAATATGGAGCCTCTTTAAACGGGAAGCGAGGACTAGGCGCTTACAATGATATCAAAGATTGGGAAAGCTACTTAAAAGAGATCATGGCAGAGATTGAATTACGCATCCCGGATGAGTTCTTAAAAGCCAAGGGTTGGTTGTAAAACCTGTTTAAACTATGACTTTACCAGGAAATAGATATTTTCTTTTATGATAGAATAAATGAAGCAAGAGTTTACCGATAAACCATTGGTAAACTTTTACTGTACAAGGACGGTTACTACCAGATTGATGGTCATCTGGGGTCTGCGACTCCCTTGATTGTTGGAGTTGGCTTAACCTGAGGGATATCAAGTATGAAGTAGTGAAGGATATTACTAAAGAGAATATCAGGAGAGCATTTAAAGAGGATTCCCATAATACTCAAATTGATATTATGAATACTTTGATTGAGTATAATTTAAACCTTGATGATATTGTGGATATTCGCCAAGGTCAAATTGCTAAAATGTTCGGTCAAGGTGGGGGTACACAAATACAATTTGGTACAAGTGTTGTTTGGTACGAAAAAACGGGACTCTTAAAGGAGGTTGTTAAGTAATGGTTAGCTTAGAAAAGAGCGATTGGAACTTTTATCAGATATTCACAAATTGGGATATGAAAGTTTGAGATATTCCATTTTCAACGATCATGGACCAAGGGAATGGGAAACAAGAATAGAATATAATCCTGAATTAGAAGTATATGAAGTATATTCGACAATGGACAGAGCAAGTACGAATGGTAAAGATTCATACCAAACCTTTCAAGAAGCACGGATTCGTTTCATAGAAATTCTTAAAAACGTTGTTTTCATAAATAGATATTATGTTGACGAAGGTATAGGTGCAGAATATTCCTCTCCATTATGGGATAAAATCGAGGCTGACATTGAGAATATAAAATGTATAGTTGAACAAGAAATTAAAAAACGCCATTTTGAGAGCTTACATTATGTATTATTTGATGAAAATAAAAATCTTCCCTGGGCATTTCACTTATTCTATAGAGATGGTAAATTTATGATTAATGGTCGAGATGATAGATCATATGTGATGGGGAATACGATAGAGTTTACTAGTTTTGAAGATGCAAAAATAGCTTTTTTGGAAAGACTAGAACATTTTGTAAAATCTAATCAATTCAAAGTGAAGATAGGGAAAAAACTATATTATCCCTCCCCCCTCTGGGATGATGCTACAGAATAACAAATAATTCCTTCCTAAAAAAGGAAATGGAGGGTATTCAACCCTTTTCCCTGACCATATGAGACCTCAGGAGGTTGTGGATACCATTAATGAGGCATATAGTAATAAAGTTTTAGCTTATGGAAACAAATACATTGGAAAAAGTTATAATGGATTAAAGATTGGAATGTATATAAGAAAATCTGATGGAAAGATTATCTCGGCATTCCCAATGGAATAAAATGAATTTAGAGGTATGATTAATGGAGAGAATATATTCAGTTGTGGTTTTTGGAAATGAAGAAAATGACATAATGTTAGTTTTGAAGTTTACAGATCAAAAATTTCAATCGCTGTCAGACTTTTTAAATTCCGAGGTTCATAATTTTTATCTGGATGTTCGAGAAGCTTTGGAGAGTGTAATTTCTGGGAATATGGAAGAATATGCTTTTGATGGTAATATGTTAGGGATTGAAATTGGAAAAGAAATAACAGAAGTTTACTTCCAATTTGAGGAAGAAATATTAGGTGAACCATGTTTTATTTCAACTGATGAACTGTATAAACTAGTCATTGAGTGGAAAGAAATAGAAGATAAAATGTACAGGGGGGAAGATATTTTTCCTCTTACACTAGAGGATTGAAGATGAATAAACAGATTGATGTATTTGGATTCTGAACAAAAGATTATTTCAGCATATCCTAGCAAATAATAGATAAAACATTGAATTATAAGGTGAGAAAGAGGAGAAAAATGATAAAAAGAGCATACGATATATTCAAATATCAAAATAATAGCATTAGTTTAATGATAAGTTTTTTTGATCCCTATTATCAAACTTTATGTGAATTTTTTGATACAGAAGTCACGGATTTTTATCCTCATATTTATAAAGAATTAGAGGCGGTTGTTACTGGTCAAAAAGAAGAGTCAGACTTTGGCGGTAATATTCTGAATATTGATATAGGTAAGGAAGAAACAGAAGTTTACTTTCAATTTGAGGAAGAAATATTAGGTGAACCATGTTTTATTCCTACAAATGAGCTTTATAAATTAGTTTTAGAGTGGAAAGAAATGCAAGAAAAAATGCACAGAGGGGAAGATATTTTTCCGCTGGTGGTAGAAGATTAAGATGTATTAGAGGGCTCCTATCAGAGATATACTTTTAGGTAGAGTTGATGGAAGTATATATAAACATGGATTTTTGAATGGCGAATACAAAAGAATCTGTTATATTGCCTGGAACTCGAATAAACAGAATTGGTTCTAAAATTGAAATAGGAATAATTAAATGCTAATAAAATTAAAAAACAAAATGGAATCCGAAGTTTCAAAAATTGGCAACATAAAATTAGGTGAATTTGGAATTCATTTTTCTGAACAACCTCTCTACTTTCTGGAGGGAATTTCTATAATAGAGGTTAGAAATGGAAGGTATAATCTAGTTTTTACTGAGAGAGGAAAAATAACATCCGAGATTTCTGAATTAGATGATGATGAGGTGACTTATCAAATTTTAAAGATAATCATTAAGAATATTTCCTCGCAAAAGATTGATGAAAAGGATGCAGATTTAATTGACAAATTGATTAAAAATAATGAATTTGAGAAAGTTAGTCAATTGGTTGAGAAAGTACAAGAAAATAGATATCAATACGAAAAGGAATTATTTGAGAAAATCAGTCCGCTATACACTTTATGGTTTGAAAAAGAGCATCAATGATTCGTATAAATCCGTTGTTGTTTCAGTTCAAAACACAAGAATTTCAAGCAGAAATGAAGAAGCTGCTTTTGATGGCTTTTGGAAACCAGGAGGACAAACCTTCCCAGGAAATATGCCAGAAGCAGTCATTGACGAAGTTCCATGGGGAGAATTTACAATTAGAAAATTAGGAGGCGATTAAAATGAGTTTAACTAAAATAACATGGGAAGAATTTGATACCTTTGATAAGATTGAATCACCAAAGGGATATGATTTTCGAACACATGAAGGGAAATACTATACTTTTGGAGAGTTTGGAGTAGCTTCCGTTCGTCGTATCTTTGAGATTAATCCTTCTGATTTTAACGAATATTTATTAGGTAGGAGAACGGCACATGAAATTGACTTTAAAGCGGAGAATGATTGCTGGCCTCTAACGGAAGAAGAAAAGAATGAAATAAGAAAAAATAGAGCTAGAGAAAAACCAATTGTGCTGATTTCCAACCGTAAAAATCAGTTGCTTTTTAGTGATAAAGAACTTGAAATGCTTATTCCCCAAGCCGAACAACAATGGATAGAATCAATGGGCAAACTTCCAGATGATTATGTATCACCACTTAAGTAAAAGAGGTATAAAATGAAACCAACAAACCTAGAATGGGAAGATGTTATCCAGTTTGAAGAAGTTGAAGGATATGGGAAATCTATCTGGAAAAATGAGGATAAATATTATTTAGTTTCAGAAGAGGGAACTGTGGCTTCTTGGTTAGTTGTCTATGAATTACCACAAGAATTATTTACCTTACTAGAGAGTGGGGAAAGAACGTTACATGAAGTATCTTGGAAGGTTCAAAACGATTCTTGGCCACCGACGGAAGAAGAGAGAAAAGAGTCTAGAAGAAAATTTATAAGTAAATATCCAGCTTCTTTGATAGATGTCCCTAAAAATAGGAAATTGTTTTCTAAGGAAGAACTTAAAGAATTGATTCCAATTGCTGAGAAACAGTGGATCGAATCTGAAGGCAAACTTCCAGATGATTATGTATCACCATTGAAATAGCTTGTAAGGAGCTTGTTTATTCACTTTTAGTTGTAGGCAAGTTTCTGTTACAATGCAGCATTTACAACACTTCATGGTTCACACCATGGGGTGTTTTTTGTTTTTCTCTTCTTCTTACGGTATTGCTCATGTGATATAATGGGATAAGGATTGTTCCTCATTTTAGACGAGTTTATGAAATTCAGGATAAGTTAGCAGGTGAGATGAGTATTTCTGTCAGCCTCCTATACACCTGTTAACAGCTATCCACGATAAAAGGAGATTGTAGATTGGTTTTATTTGTATTAGGGATTTTGGTTTTGCTTATTCTAATTTTTAAAAGGAAACAGAAAACTGCTAAAAAATCTGAAGAAAACGCCAAGAAAAGAAATTGGCTATTAATAGGTTGCTTATCCATAGTGATCCCAATCGTAATCTTCACAGTGTTCAGTCCAATTTTTGCTCTAATGGATATGTGGGGGCTGTTTGCCCATGCAAGTCGAACTGAGCTTGAGCAAGCCGTGCATCGTTCTTATCAAAATTACGGTCTTACAGGACAGTTTGAGTTAGAAAAATACGAGAAAAACTATACAAGTGTAGGAGGATTTATAATCCATGGTACCTATAGTGAAAATATAGCCGGAAAAACCTATCAGGTTAAAACTCGATTTAAATACTATACTCGCTTTTCGAAAAATGAAACATATGGAAAGACAGATGCAGAAGTTGATTACAAAAATGGTAAAAAAATTTATGATGTTTTCCCAGAATTAGCCTATTTAGGGATTGAAGTTAGTCCAGGCACCAGCGAATTTTTAAAAACACTGGACAGTTCAATCAAAGATCCTAAACTGCCGGATTTGAAGTATCAAGGTATTGGTTTTGAATTTAATAACCAATCTGACAATATCTATCTTTATAATGAAATATTAGAGGAAAATCAAAGCAAGGGCCAAGCTCTGCAAGGAATGTACCCAATGGATGCTCAATATCTTTTCCAAAAAGAGATTTTTATACCGACATTTGAATTTCAATATTTCGTTCCAAAAGAAAAAAGAGATCTCTTGTATGATGACTATCTTAAAGAGATTGAAGCGCTCATGAAGGAATTTTTTGCCAACCAACCCCTACCAAGAGGTCTTTATGCTGTAAAAATTGCTAAGTATAAAGAGGATAAACTTGTCAGTGATAGTGGTGTATACTATGTGAGGATTGAAAATCGTCAAGTTGTAAAGCTGTTGCAGAAATTAGAATAGGAGTCGCTAGGGATAGGTCTAGGTCAGTTATTCATGAAAGAGGCATTTTTGATTTACAAATTTCAACAAGACATTAGCTAGCCTTGTTTTTGCTGCTCTTTCAGTTTATTCTTCCACCTGAATGATGTTCAGGTGGGTTTCTTTTGTTTTTCTCGTCTTCTCACGATATCACGCATATGGTATAATGGAGAAGGATATTTTCTTTTTATTTTTAGAAATACGTAGATTTTTTGAAAAAGCACAAATGCTTTCAACAGTAGAAAGTATTTGAGGGATAATCAACGTTGGGAGGCTTTGCAATGAAATTTTCGAAAAAAGCGGTCTTTATTGTCATGATGGTGGGAGTTCTCTTACTTACTCCTTACCTAGGCTATAAATACTATGTGAACAAATATGTTGACCCATACTCTACTTTTTGGTTAAAGAGAAAGATAGTGGATTACAAATATATCGAGGATGGGAAAGCCTTGGTAATTAAGTGGGATTATGATAATCCATTGGACTATTGGCTTACAGAACAAGAGGCTTCAGTTGATTGGTTTGGTCCCGTTGTCGGCCAAAATAAAATTGTACAGGAGTACAAAAGATTGGCGATATCGTCTATGTATCGAAATGAGCCTATTGATGATGAATATTGGAAGATTGCAGTCTATGATATAAAGACGAAGGGCTTTCCTTCCAAAGACTACGATATTTTTAAAATGACTCGAGATTATGATTCAGACTATATCCCTACAGGAATTACCTCTGTTATCTATACCAGTGATGGTCGAGAATTGTTAGATATTCACTTAAAAAATGCCAAAGATGGTTCTCTTGTGGATAAGTCTATTGATTTGGATGAGGGGAAGATTGTGGAATTAGGTAAGGGTCGGGATTATGAGCAATATGCTACGGCAACAAGTTTTTATAATTTGCTGCCCGATTCTGA
Organism: uncultured Streptococcus sp.; assembly: GCA_963533485.1. Taxonomy (GTDB): domain Bacteria; phylum Bacillota; class Bacilli; order Lactobacillales; family Streptococcaceae; genus Streptococcus. Next base: position 49,997 of record CAUSPE010000007.1, on the reverse strand, counting down.
AGACTACTTTATGTTTAATTGGGAATTTGGTGTTTCTAAAGGCGGAAAACTAGCTAAGGATGCCCTTATTCGTCAAAAGTACCCTGAAGCAGCAAAACTTTTAGAAGATAATAATGGCTCGATTGTAGTTTTAGCTGATAAGCCAAGTATCGAAAACAATATGCCAATTTATCAGCTTTTGTATAAGGAAGGAACGAATTTATTTGAAAATGTGAAAATTCCTGCGGAAAACTCAGTAGATGGACAGGAGCACATTGTCAATAGTCAGGAAGAGTTTATTACATACTATCGTAATAAGGAAAAAGGGGATCCTAAGGCGAGAATGTAAACTCTATCTAGCAATATTTTAACTAAGAAGAGAAAATTTGAGTGTGGATAATGATGGGAGAGGATTTGTAATGATTAGTTTAGAGCTGTTGTCTGAAGAAAATAGTCTAGACGTTTATTCTTTTGAAAAAGAAAATCGAGAGTATTTTGAACGAAATTTACCTCCTAGACCAGCTAACTATTTTGATTTAGAAGGTTTCAAAGAAATCACGAGGGAATTGTTAACGGAACAAAGGAATCGGGCTGTCTACATGCATCTTATCAGAGATTCGCAAGGTGTTATGGTCGGGAGAATAAATTTAAGTGTTTTAGAGAATGATCGAACAACAGCAGAGCTTGGGTATAGGATTGGGGAAAATGTTAGCAACTTAGGTTATGCTAGCGAAGCGGTTAAACTCGTTTTAGACAAGGCCTTTACGACTTATGGTTTAAATAAAATTATTGCAGGAACGGCAAGAGGTAATCTAGCCTCTCAGAGGGTGCTTTTAAAAAATGGCTTCACCTTTAGTAGGATGATAGAAAATGACTTATACATTCATAATGAGTGGGTTCATACAGCAGTATTTGAGATAAGGAGGCCATAATATCATCATTTCCAGTCTACTGACAAGGTTAACGGAGTTATAATCTGTCCAGACATTCAAGAATATTTTCTTGGATGTTTTTTGTTTAGAATCTTCGGGTGTGTCTGTTAAAATTTGATTTTCCCAGTGGACAATCGTCCACTTTTTTTATATAATAAAACTAAATCGAATTGGTTGAATTTTAGAGGTGTAAGCTCAACCGTCGATTTGTTTTTCTAAGAGAGATATTCTCAATAAAACATCACACTAGGGGGTGAATCATGTACCAACCAGAAAAACTCAAGGCTCGGAGAAAAGAGTTAAAATTGACACAGAAGGAAATTGCAGAGGAATTAGGGATTAGTTTTCAGGCTTACTCGGCTTGGGAACGGGGAATTAAGGAACCATCCAAGGAGAAGGTTGCTCAGCTAGAAAATATTTTAAAGGTGGCAAAGGGATATTTCACTCAGATCGAGATTGTTCGTCTCTACAATAGCCTCTCCAAGCAAGGGAAGGACAAGGTTGTGCTCTATGCTCGCAACCTAGCTCAAGAGGAACAAACACAGAAGGTGACGACCATGCCAGAGCGCCTCTACGAGTACCGTGTCTATGAACGCATGTCAGCAGGGATCGGGGCTTCGGTCTATGATGATCAGAATTTTGATACGGTCTACTTTAACGAGGAGTTGGCCCATGATTTTGCATCTTGGGTGTCTGGGGACTCTATGGAACCTAAATATCAAAATGGTTCGGTGGCTCTGATTCGGGAAACAGGATTTGACTATGATGGGGCAGTTTATGCAGTGGTCTGCAACAACCAGACCTATATCAAACGGGTCTATCGGGAGGAAGATGGTTTGCGTCTGGTTTCTATCAATCCTAAATACAAGGACATTTTCATCTCCTATGAGGAAGATCCTCGTATTGTAGGGATTATAGTTGGGAACTTTGTGCCAATGGAGGGCTAGCCTATGGGCTACTTTGATTATTCCAGAGAGCCCAAGAGTGATATTGCCTTTGTTGATATGAAATCTTTTTATGCCAGTGTCGAGTGTGTGAAAAGGGGCTTGCATCCGCTGAAGACCTCACTTTGTGTCATGAGTCGCGCGGATAATTCAACTGGTCTTATTCTAGCCTCCTCTCCCATGTTTAAGAAGATTTTTGGCAAGTCCAATGTTGGTCGGGCCTATGATCTACCTTTTGATATCAAGACCCGCAAATTTTCCTACTATAATGCCAGAAAGCAGGGATTGCCTACTGACTCAGACTATGTTCGCTACATCGAAGATTGGGCTCAAGTGACTTTGGTTGTACCACCTAGGATGGATGAATACATAGCGGTCAATATGGAAATCCAGCGAATCTTTCAAAACTATGGCAGTCCAGATGATATTTATCCTTACTCTATCGATGAGGGCTTTATTGACCTGACTAGTTCGCTCAACTATTTCATCCCAGACAAGAGTATCTCTCGCAAAGACAAGCTGGATCTGCTTTCTGCTCGCATTCAGAGGGATATTTGGAGGCAGACAGGGATCTACTCTACAGTAGGCATGTCCAATGCCAATCCCTTACTGGCCAAGTTGGCTCTGGATAATGAGGCCAAGCACACTCCGACCATGAGGGCCAACTGGTCTTACCAGGATGTGGAAGAGAAGGTCTGGACAATCCCTAAGATGACGGACTTTTGGGGGATTGGCAGGCGGATGGAGAAACGCTTGCATGCTCTGGGGATTTTTTCCATCAGAGGATTGGCCACCAGTAATCCAGACCAGCTACAGAAAGCTCTCGGTCAGGCTGGCCTGCGTTTGTGGTTTCATGCTAACGGGATTGATGAGAGCAATGTTCACAGGCCCTATAAAGCCAAGTCCCAAGGATTAGGAAATTCTCAAATCTTGCCGAGAGACTACGTGAAGCTACGGGATATCGAAATTATTCTCCGAGAAATGGCGGAGCAGGTGGCTATTAGACTGAGAAGGGCGGGCAAGAAAACAACTCTTGTCTCTATCTATGTTGGTTTCTCTAAGCAGGAGGTCAGGCCGTCTATTCACACACAAATGAAGGTCGAACCGACCAATAATACAGCTGTCTTAACGGATTATGTTTTGAAGCTATTTCATAATAAATACACTTCTGGAGCAGTCAGAAGTGTCGGAGTCAACTATTCAGGATTTGTGGACGAGTCCTTTGGATTGATTTCCCTTTTTGATGATGTTGATAAGTTAGAAAAAGAAGAAAGGCTCCAGACGGCCATTGACTCCATTCGGGAACAATTTGGTTTTACTTCTCTCTTAAAGGCCAATGCACTGGAAGAAGCCTCTAGGAGTCTTGCCAGAAGCAAGCTGATTGGGGGGCATTCTGCTGGAGGATTAGATGGACTAAAATGATTGATCGTTCTTATTTACCCTTTCAATCTGCGCGTGACTATCAAGATCCAGGGATGCAGAAGTGGATGGGCTTTTTCCTCTCAGAGCATACTAGTTCACTCGGTGAAGAAAGAAATCGGGTTGCTTTTTCGACAGATTTGAATTCCGTTGAGAAGTTACTCTTGCTTTCGCAGCTTTATGTCGGGCAACTAAAGGGATACTTTGTGGTCAAGGAAAAGAAGCAGAAAACCACAATCATCGGCGAGGTGAGTGAATTATCACCTCAAACTCTATCTATTAGGACCAATGAGGGCTATAGGCTGGTAGAAGTAGAAGATGTCCTCGAAATTCGACTGTTGGAGGAGGGAGTTTATGACTAGAAAAGAGTTGTATGAAAACAAACTGCAGATGGATTATTTTTCTGATGCCTATATTCGTTTTGAAGAGGATTTTCAAAAATACTCTGCTATGAATGTTCCCTTGACTTTTTTGATCGATGATATCCTACGCACCATGGCGATGAATCAGAAGAACTACTTTGTCTTAAACAAGGAAAATGCCAAGGATGGGCGGGAGCATCGCTTTTATTTTAGGGTGGTGACGGAAAAAGAGTGTCCCAGAAATCGAACCTATGCATATGCTGGACTCAAAAATAGTAGTCAGTGACTAGGTGTGGAAGAGGGAAGTCTGACTTAGGGGAGATTGCTTGTGAGCGTCAGAAAATCTCATGGTATTGGAATTCGAAACACCATCCTATATCTGTGGAGTTCTTGCAGAAACTTATGATGGTAGTTCTGATGAGATAAGGCAAGGGGCACTCTCTTTTTTTGGATGAGCATTTATTTGAAAACGTGGTTGGATTTGAGAACAGCTATCTTCAATGATCATCTTACTTTATAGAGTCATACCCAAACATCCATGTACATTTGTGGATGTTTTTTAATTTTACAGATAGAAAAAGAGAAGACCAAATGGTCTTCTCAACGGGGGAACTGAGTCATTAGAAAGAATCAATCAAAGAGGGTTATTAGTCTTTGAAATTCTTTTGGAAGATGAGGAGAGACAAGATAGAAGTAATGGCTGCCAAGAAGAGGAAGGCACTTGCTTCTTGTTCCCCGGTTGCAGGGAGTAGTCTTTCCTTGTCTTCTTTGACTGTAGCTGTAACAGGAGCTTTTTCATCTTTTGCTGATGAATTATCTGTTACGACTGGCGCAGGTTTTTCAGTCTCTCTTGGTAGAACATACTCAGGAAGGATCACAACCGGTGGCGCTTCTGTTCCAACTGAGCTTTGTTTGCTACCTACCTCAATCACTCGATCTTGAGCTGGTGTTGCTTCTGTTTGGAGAACCTTGCGGTTGTCACCGTCCACTTCAACATACTCGACTAAGAGACCGTCTTTTCCTTCTGATAGAACTTGCACTTTTCCTTTGTCTAATTGTGGGTTTTCGCGATGAATCGTCTTGAACGGTACGACCTTATTGACGATTTCCAAGCTTGGAAGTGTAAAGACAAGATTCTTAACTCCTTCTTCAGGACTTGAAGAAGTAATTGGTTTTTCAGGTTGAGCTGGAGTTTCCGGTTGAGCAGGTTTTTCCGGTTGAACTGGATTCTCAGGTTGAGTCGGATTTTCAGGCTCAGTAGGTTTCTCAGGCTGAACTGGCTTTTCCGGTTGAGCAGGCTTTTCAGGCTGGTCAGGTTTCTCAGGTTGAGCAGGTTGTTCAGGTTGAACTGGATTCTCAGGTTGAGTCGGCTTTTCCGGTTGAGCTGGAATTTCCGGCTGAGCAGGTTTTTCCGGTTGTGCCGGTTTCTCAGGTTGAGCAGGTTTTTCCGGTTGCGCCGGTTTCTCAGGTTGAGTCGGATTTTCAGGCTGAGCTGGCTTTTCAGGTTGAGCCGGAGTTTCCGGTTGAGCAGGTTTTTCCGGTTGAACTGGATTCTCAGGTTGAGTTGGTTGTTCCGGTTGCGCTGGCTTTTCAGGCTGAGCCGGAGTTTCCGGTTGAGTTGGTTTTTCAGGCTGAGCTGGTTTCTCAGGTTGAGTCGGATTTTTAGGCTGAACTGGTTTTTCAGGTTCAGCAGGTTTCTCAGGCTGAGCTGCTTCGAGCTTGCTGATTTGTTCGAGAGCAGTTTCTAGCGCTTGATTGACTGCTTCCTGAGTTTTAGCTTCTTGGATTGCAGCAATGGCTTGGTCAGCAATTTCTAATAATTTCTTCTTAGCTTCCTTGTTGGATCCAAGCTCAGCGACTTTTTTCTCGATAGCTTTTGTCAAGCTGTCCATAGCCTTATCGTACTCAATTTCTGGTTGTTTTGGTTCGGCTGGTTGCTCAGGCTGGTCAGGTTTCTCAGGTTCTTCTGGCTGTTCCGGTTGCTCTGGACTAGGTTCCTCTTGCCCTCTTTGATAGTTCTCGTCCTTGGACAGGATATCTTGTAAGGCGCTGACAGTCAACATGACTTCTTGAACATCCACAGCTTCGGTACTGAGTTGGTTTCTCAATTTTTCTAGATTTGCTTGGAAAGCTTGGCGTGCAGTAGCTGTATTTTTCAAACCTGCTGGATCAAAGTTGGACAGATCATCTTTCCATTTAGAGATAGACTGGATGATATCTGCCTTACTGTAGAGTTCACTGCCTTCGCCACGAGTGATGAATTGGTCTACCTGGATACCGATATTTTGAGACAAATCGTTTCGATCAGGATCTAGTTGAAGGGTGACTGCGTGCAAGTTTTCGTCCAGACCTTTTAGGCTAACCAGAGTTTGATTGCCTTGGCGTTGGGCAGCGTGACCGCTAAAGTATTTCTTACCATTAATAGTTGAAGCATTTCCCATGCCCTCTTGGTAAGGAACTTCTTTGCCATCTAGAAAGACTTTGTAGATACCGTGATTTGGATCAACATAGCCCTTGATATCAAGTCCAGTACCGTAGAAGTAGGCTGTGACAGTTGTCTTTTTCTTTTGCTCATCAGTTAAGCGGCCAAAGGAAGCCCAAGACTCCGTTTTTTGGTACTTGTCTGCCGAATTGGTTTCATGGTGCCAGCCAGGACTGTAATCCAACTGACTAGCTTGGTCATCATAACTTGTTTGGTCTTTGATCAGCAATTCAGCTTTCATCACTTGGATGGTTGCATCGGTAGCAAAACCGAGCAGGGCACCATCAGTGACAGAAGTGAGCTTGGCTTTGAAGTCAAAGATAGAGTCGGCTTGTTCTGTAAAGTCAATCGTTGGGATGGTAACAGTCTTTTCTGTTTCTCCATCTTCAAAGGTCACATCTTGAGTTGTATCTTGGTAAACTTTACCGTGAACCCCAGTTCCAGGTTCTGTGATGAAGCGAACAGTAGCAGTCCCCTTGCTTCCACCAACACGTTTAATCTTAACAGTGACTGGTTTTCCTTTTTCGACTTCGTAGTTGGTAGACTCGAGTTCAAACATTCCCTTGCTATCATTGTTTAGGGTGTAGATTCCTTCTGTAGCAATTGGTTCGCCTGTTTTGTTCACGAGGGTAATAGTGTGTTGGCCTGGTGCTAAATCGCCTGTCTCAAAGACTTTTTGGCTGCGTTTACGGCTAGCATTCTTAGTTTGGACATCGGCAACCTTTTGACCATCAACGTAGACGGACATTTCTCCATGACCAGGATCGACTGTAGAGACGACATAGGCCTTGGTTCCTGTGAAGGTATAGCTTACTTTGGCATCTTTTTGATTGGTCCACATAGAAGTGCCACGAACACCTTCAGATTCATTGTACCAAGTTGTTCCGGCTGTATCTGCCGTTGTGTTTGAGTGGTATTCCAGTCCAAGAGGGTAGCCATCTGTCTTTTCAATGCTGCTTGGTGTCTTGTAGACTGAGAAGTTGGTCAAGATTGGAGTTGCTTGAGCACCAGTGATGGTTACACGAATTTTTTGTGCCTCTACAGGCTTGCCTTGAACCAAGCGACGGTAACCAACGGTCGAACCTTCGCCGTAAGTCACCCAACGTCCGTTGATTTCAACTTCAATCTTGAAACCTGAGATACGTTGACCTTTGGCAATATCTTCCTTGAGTTCAACGACGTCAAAGCGTCTCTTTTGCCCCAAATCGACTGTAAAGCTACCGGTTGTGGCATCATTTGAGAGCGCCCAGCTGGTGTCATCTTTACCGTCTGTGAGGTGGCTTTCCTTGTAAAGGTGGTTTTGACGAGTCGAACTTGCTGTTACGGTGGCACCTTTGGCAAAGTCAGTCGCATACATTTGATCTAGGGTTGCCTTGAATTCCTTCAAGCGAGCCACATCTGCATCTGCGAATTTCCCTTCTTTATTTGGTGGAATATTGAGAAGGAGCGGGGTTCCACGACCAACGGACTTGAAGTAGATATCCATCAACTCTTTGAGTGATTTCGGCTGTTGATTGTCATGGTAGAACCAGCCTGAACGGATCGAAACGTCAGCTTCCCCTACAGAGTACATATCACCATCTGGGTCACCATGGTTGAGGTATTCGTTTTTCACATCGTCTGTGATGTTGGCCTTTTTGACTTTATGCCAGACAGGGTCACCTGCGATACCACGTTCATTTCCGATCCAGCGAACGCTTGTCGGTTGAGCAGAGAAGATAGCGATATCTCCTTCAGCTTCTTTGATGTATTTGAACCATTCATCAAAGGTATAGGTTACTTTTTGGGCACCGCTACCACGCGCACCGTCCATCCAAACCTCGATAAATTTCCCTTTGTTACCGTATTTCGGATTACCAAGGATTTCTTTCAGTTGGTTGAGGTAGTATTGGTTGTATTCTTTTTCGGTTGCAACATGGTATTTAGGATGGTTGGCATCCCATGGTGACAAGTAAACACCCATATTCATGTCGTACTTGCTAGCAGACTTGGAAACTTCTTCGAGAAGGTCACCCTTTCCATCTTTCCATGGACTAGCAGCTACGGTATGGTTGGTGTACTTAGATGGGTAAGCAACGAATCCGTCGTGGTGTTTAACCACCATAATGGTTCGTTTGAAGCCCGTTTCCTTCAGGGTGCGGATCCACTGGTCAGTATCCAAATTGGTTGGATTGAAGTATCGAGGGTCTTCTTTCCCATTTCCCCATTCAGAATTGGTATAGGTGTTCATTCCGTAGTGGATGAAGGCTGCCAATTCTTCCTTGTGGTAATCGAGTTGAGCCTTGCTTGGAAGAGGTCCATGATTGCCAATCTCAGTTTCCTTATCTTCTGGATGAGCCACTGGTGGAGTCGGAGTCGTTGGATTAGCTGTATCAGCGACTGGTTCGTATTCAAAGACGACCTCATTCACCCCTTTTTGCTGGATCCTTGCTTCCAAGCTAGCCTTAACTGGACGGTAACCAGCAATGTCTTTTGCATGGAAGGTGTTGACAAAGGAAACGTCATACTCTTGACCGTCATTGTTATCAACTGTCGCTTCCGCTAGTTCAGTAGCTGTTCCTTTTTGACGGTAGTAAACTTTAAAAGAGCCTTTGTTGACTTTATAGACCACTTTGATGACACGGGTACCGGCAGGTGCTTTGCTGACAACATTGTAATCTTCAGACCATGTATCTTTTAGTTGTTTATTGACCGCTACACCATCAATGGATACAATTTCGTATTTGTCTTTATTCTTCTGATAGAAGTCCGTTTTCTCGATTTCTTTTTTGAAATTGTAGTCAAATGGAGAATCAACAGCTGTCTGTTCGATGAAGGTATCGTTATCTTTGACTGGATTTCCTTCTTCGTCTTCGTGTTGAATAACCACACGACCGTATTCAACTCCCTTGGTCAAGGTAGCAATTCCATCTTGGTTGAAGGAATATTCGTTGCTTCCGATAACAGCTGTTTCGTTCCGAAGCATACGCCCCTCATCAGTAAAGTAGTAACGATTTCCGTTGTCTCCTTGGTACCAGCCTTTCACACCATGTTTGGCAATCAAGTCCTTCACCCATTTCAGTTGTTCAGGTGAAAGGACGAGTCCGCCACCAAAGCGATCCTTTTCAGCGACGCCATTATCAACGGTTCCGTGTTGGTGAACACCGAGAACTTTTCCTTGGCTATCTACAATCCCACCACCAGACAAACCAGATACAGAAGTGGTTTGGTAGGTGATACCGGTAGTTCCCTTATCATCATAGGACTCAACAGATCGGATAGTTCCATCTGCCTTGTAAAGCTGGCCAGCTAGGATAGGCTGTTTTAACTCTTTTGAGCTCGAGTCTGTTGGGTAGCCAATCGTACTGATGGCTTCTCCTGGCTGATGCGTCTTGTGATCCGCTAAAGGTGCAAAGGTTGCTGCTTTGTTTGGACTAGCAATCGGAAGAGGAATAGGAGCTTCTACAAGAGCAAGGTCGTTTTTGTAGCCTTTTCCAAACTCTTTCTTGTTCCAGAAATGGATGTCCTTTTCTCTAAATAGAACCGTAGTCCCAGAAGATGGAAGTGAGTTTTTCTTTTCGCTGTTTGAACCAACGTTATAGTAGAACTGGGCAGATTTTCCACCACGAATGTGACCTTCGCCATTTTCTTTATTGGCTTCTAGGAAGTTATGAGCAACGGTAAGAATCAGGTTAGGGGCTACAAAGATACCTGAGCCTGAAACGAGGTAACGTTGCTCTCCTGCATTGTATGTGCTGTAAACCATAGTGGCAGCAGTAGCAGGTTGCCCCTCGTAGTTAATGTGTTTGAGGTCTTGTCCACCGTTAATGATGGCACGGTTTCCGTTCTCAGTTTCTTTTGGAGCTTCTTCCTTATCCTTTAGAATGCTATTAGTTTCTACTTTTGGACTAGCTTTCTTGTCAACGATAGTTGTCGTGTCGAGTTCTTTGACAGGTGTGTCTGGATAGGCACGGTCTTGAATTTCTTCAGGGAGCAAATCAGCACTGCTGGTATCGGCAGCAGGTGTTTCTTTTTTTTCGGTCTCTACTCGGCCTTCTTCTTTAGCTGGTTCAGTCTTGCTTTCCTCTAGATCTGCGACTTGTTCAATTTGCTGATCTAAATTGGATGTCGTGGTAGGAGACGTTTCGTCTGCACGCACAGTTCCAGAAGCAAAAAATGCCAGTCCGACGATAACAGAGGCCACACCTACAGTCAACTTCCGAATGCTAAAAGTTTGCCCTTTTTCAAAAAGGTATCGATTCATAATATACTCCTAGTTTTTAGAAAGGCAGTCAGCTACTGCCCGAGCCCAAGTCTGACTTGGTTACAACTTGATTTAATGAAAAAACTCTCTGATAATTTGTAAGCCACCTTACCTCCTGCTTATAAAGCGCTTTCATTTTAAGATAAAAAAATTTAAAAGGTCATTTCTCCCTTAAAATGACTGAAAACTTTTAATATAACAAATATACTAAATTAATGAAAGAATTGCAATAGCAAAAAAGCAAAAAATAAATATAAATTAAAGAAAATCAGTTACTTTTTAAAGAAAAAACGCATCCTTTCAGGACTCAAACTAAATGAAAGGATGCGTTTTAAAAAGAAATCAGAGTAATTTTTGAATAAACTCTTGGATGGTTTTGGGGTCTGTTTTGGAAGAGAAGCGCTCAAGGACTTGCCCATCTCGGCCAATGAGAAACTTAGCGAAATTCCATTCGATTCGTTTTCCTAGCGGGCCAGACTTCTGGTCTTTTAGCCAAACATAAAGAGGATCTGCCTCCTTGCCGTTGACCTTGATCTTGGCAAAGCGAGGAAAAGTAGTCTGATAGTGTAGGCTGCAGAAACTATTGATTTCCTCTGCGCTGCCGGGTGCTTGTCCCATAAACTGATTGCAAGGGAAATCTAGGATTTCAAAGCCCTGATCTTGATAGCGTTCATAGAGTTCTTGAAGTCCCTGGTACTGGGGCGTTAACCCACATCCGGTAGCAGTGTTGACAATCAAGAGCATCTTACCACGATAGCTTTCAAGTGATGTTTCTTGATCATCTTGGTTCAAGACTGAGAAATCGTATAATGAGGTCATTGATTTATTTTCTCCTTAGGATTGCGATTGTTAGGAGTTTTTTCCTCCTGTAGTGATAGAAATGCATTAACCATAGTTCCAAAGATAGCAGCAATACTCAAACCAAATACCAGTAAAGGGATAAGGATATCTGTTTGAAAAAGTTTTTCTAAAAAAATAGAAAGAGGAATTTGTTGGACATAGAGTTTATGGAAACATAGCAAAGTAAATAAACCAATTAGAATACCGAAAAATACACCCCAACTACGAACGTTAATTTGACTTTTGCTGTAGCTTTTGTGATGGATTTCGGACGGGTCATCCTTGTCTAAATGTAAGTTGCGAACTGCTAGTCTCGCCCTAGATGAGAGGACGAAGATAAGTCCAAAATAGAGGTAGGGCGTGGCATCTCGAACCAACTCTATGAAGCGTCCAAATAGGAGATAGAACAAGAAGAGTAGGAGGGAGGAGTAAACGATTTGGATCAAGGCACGGGCACAAGCCTTGTAAATCATCTCTTGACGGCATTCATCAAAAGGCCCTTGTATGTGAAAGAATAGTTTGAGTAAGCGAGTGGTGAAATCTTCTTTTTTCATGGGAGTGATCTCCTAAATGAGCGATTTTTGATTGACTTCTTTAAAGAGTTGATAGAGAGTATAGAGGTAAACCAAACTAAAAATGATACAGATTATTAGAAATACTAGGTATCTCCAATCCATAGGATTTGTTAAAAGTTGTGGAAAGGATACGAGGATAAAACAGAGAGATGCGTTTAGAAGACGTATTTTTTTTGATTGGATTTTCTGGAATCTCTGTCCCTTGTTCAATACAGGAAGGAATAAAAGAAAGATAATCAAGAAAGGATGCTCAATATGTCCAGAAAGTAGGAAAAAGGTAACAAAGATACTGATAAAAACATGACTGATCAGTAGTCTAGCTAGTGATTTCATAAGGTACCTCCTAGTCGTCTTCTTGGTCTTTCTTGGCCTTTTGAATGCGAAGAGAGACGATAATTTGTATGGTCACTCCGAAGAAGAGGGTAGCTAGGATAGTTGATACAAAATGCCCTGTATTTAAAAGAGAACCAAGATAATCCTTGCTATCATCGGTTAGGACATTCAGAAGCGGTATTCCAAAGAACATGCCCATGCCATAGATTAGACCCGCTTTTAGACCCGGAAAATGTAGCTGTTTACTTTCTTTTTGACTCAGCATTTCGGGATCAATAGCTGTGATGCCCGTTTTCTTGGTTTGAGAGACTACATAGAGGGCAGCCATCATCGAAATGCCAAACACCACGAGAGGATAGCCGATAGCGACAATTTGTGGGTATTTATAAGCAAGGACAAAGGGGATGAGGTTGCCAAATGTCATCAGATAAAAGAGAACGATAAAGACCTGATTCCCGATACGATCAGCCTCGCGCCGTTTGTGTTCGTCAAGGGGGCCAGAAATACCGTATATGCGTTTGATGAGTTTTTCAGTGAGAGTTTCTTTTTTCATTTGTTTGCTCCTTTTTTAAAAATCGTCTTCCCAAAAGAGACTGTTGAGGTCAGTTTGGAGGCTGCGGGCGAGATTGAGACAGAGTTCTAGGGTTGGATTGTACTTGTCGTTTTCAATCATGTTGATGGTCTGTCTCGAGACACCGATATCTTTGGCGAGCTCGAGCTGAGAAATGCCCAGTTCCTTGCGGAATTCTTTAACACGATTCATAGGGTCTCCTTTCTGATATGTCGTATATATTTGACTATATTATATTCTTTTGGGGATGGGATGTCAAGTATATATGACATATTTTTGAGAATTTTTTTCGAAGAAACTTAGCCTTGTCTGACAAGTGCAAGCTGGTCAGATTTGTGGTAAAATAGATAAGATATGACAAAAGAATTTCATCATGTAACGGTCTTGCTTCATGAAACGATTGATATGCTTGACGTAAAACCTGACGGTATCTACGTTGATGCGACTTTGGGAGGAGCAGGCCATAGCGAATATTTATTAAGTAAATTGAGCGAAAAAGGACATCTCTATGCCTTTGACCAGGACCAGAATGCCATTGACAATGCGCAAAAACGTTTGGCCCCCTATATCGAAAAAGGGATGGTAACCTTTATCAAGGATAACTTCCGTCATTTGCAGGCACGTTTGCAGGAAGCTGGTGTCCAGGAAATTGATGGAATTTGTTATGACTTGGGAGTGTCCAGTCCTCAGCTGGATCAGCGTGAGCGTGGCTTTTCTTATAAAAAGGATGCGCCACTGGATATGCGGATGAATCAGGAAGCTAGTCTGACGGCCTATGAGGTGGTCAATCATTATGACTATCATGACTTGGTTCGGATCTTTTTCAAGTATGGTGAGGATAAGTTTTCTAAACAGATTGCCCGAAAGATTGAGCAAGCGCGTGAGGTGAAACCAATTGAGACAACGACGGAGTTGGCAGAGATTATCAAGTCGGCCAAGCCTGCTAAGGAGCTCAAGAAAAAGGGGCACCCTGCCAAGCAGATTTTTCAGGCTATCCGAATCGAAGTCAATGATGAGCTGGGCGCTGCAGATGAATCCATCCAGCAGGCTATGGACATGCTGGCTCTGGATGGGAGAATCTCGGTCATTACCTTCCATTCGCTGGAAGACCGCTTGACCAAGCAATTATTCAAGGAAGCTTCAACAGTGGAAGTTCCCAAAGGCTTGCCCTTCATTCCAGATGACCTTAAGCCCAAGATGGAATTGGTCTCCCGCAAGCCAATCTTGCCAAGTGCTGAAGAGCTAGCAGCCAACAATCGTTCGCATTCAGCCAAGTTGCGCGTGGCTAGAAAAATTCACAAGTAAGAGGAAAAACATGGCAGAAAGAATCGAAAAAACAAGCCAGTTATTGCAAACGAAGTTTAAGGGTTTTTCACGTGTGGAAAAGGCCTTCTATGTTTCGATTGCTGCAACAATGATTATCCTGGCAATTAGTGTTGTGTTTATGCAAACCAAGCTATTACAAGTTCAGAATGAATTGACCAAGGTCAATGCTCAAATCGAAGAAAAGAAAACCGAGCTCGACGATGCCAAGCAAGAGGTCAATGAATTGATTCGTTCAGAACGTTTGAAAGAGATTGCAAACTCTAAGGATTTGCAGCTGAATAACGAAAATATCCGAGCAGCGGAGTAAGAAATGAAACAGTGGAAAGAAAAAATCATCCGTTATGCCGTTCGTAACCGTAAATCTCCAGAAGAAAATCGCCGAAGAGTAGGGAAAAGCCTGAGTTTATTGGCTGTCATACTCTTCGCTGTCTTTTTGGTCAACTTTGCGGTCATCATCGGAACGGGTAGTAAATTTGGTAAGGATTTGGTACAAGAGGCCAAAAAGGTTCACCAAACAACCAAGACGATTCCTGCAAAACGGGGAACCATCTACGATCGTAATGGAACGCCTATTGCAGAGGATGCGACTTCGTATAATATCTATGCCGTTATTGACAAGACCTACAAGTCAGCAACAGGCAAAATTCTCTATGTAGAGGATTCTCAATTTAATAAGGTAGCTGAAATTTTCCATAAGTATCTGGATATGGAGGAGTCTTATGTCAAAGAACAGCTTTCTCAACCAGATCTAAAACAGGTATCCTTTGGGACCAAGGGAAATGGGATCACCTATGCCAATATGATGGCTATTAAAAATGACCTCAAAACTGCTGGTGTTGAGGGAGTTGACTTTACAACTAGCCCTAACCGCAGTTATCCCAATGGACAGTTTGCTTCTTCCTTTATCGGTTTAGCGCAACTCCATGAAAATGAGGATGGCACCAAACGTTTGATTGGGACATCTGGATTGGAGAGTTCTTTAAATAACATTCTGGCGGGTACAGATGGGATTATCACCTATGAGAAGGATCGTCTGGGAAATATTGTTCCGGGTACGGAGCAGGCTTCCCAACACATGGTAGACGGAAAGGATGTTTACACAACCCTTTCTAGTCCCTTGCAATCCTTTATGGAAACCCAGATGGATGCCTTCCAGGAAAAGGTAAAAGGCAAGTATATGACGGCTACCTTGGTCAGCGCTAAAACAGGGGAAATCCTGGCTACGACCCAACGGCCAACCTTTAACGCAGATACCAAGGATGGCATCACAAAAGACTTTGTCTGGCGTGATATCCTCTATCAAAGTAACTACGAGCCAGGATCAACCATGAAGGTGATGATGTTGGCCTCAGCTATTGATAACAATACCTTCCCTGGTGGCGAATACTTTAACAGTAGCGAATTGAAAATAGCTGATGCGACCATTCGAGACTGGGACGTCAATGAAGGATTGACTAGTGGTGGCACTATGACCTTCTCTCAAGGATTTGCCCACTCAAGTAATATCGGAATGACCTTGCTTGAGCAAAAGATGGGAGATGCAACCTGGCTGGACTACCTCAACCGTTTCAAGTTTGGGGTACCGACCCGTTTTGGTTTGACAGATGAGTACACAGGTCAATTACCTGCTGATAACATTGTTAATATTGCCATGAGCTCATTTGGACAAGGGATCTCTGTCACCCAGACCCAGATGCTTCGTGCCTTTACAGCCATTGCCAATGATGGAGTTATGTTGGAGCCGAAATTTATCAGCGCCCTCTATGATCCAAATGACCAGTCTGTCCGTAAGTCTCAAAAGGAAATCGTCGGAAATCCTGTGTCAAAAGCGGCAGCATCCTCTACTCGGGATCACATGGTCATGGTCGGAACAGATCCTGTCTATGGTACCATGTACAACCATAGCACAGGAAAGCCTAATGTCAATGTTCCAGGTCAGAATGTCGCCCTCAAATCAGGGACTGCTCAGATTGCCGATGAGAAGAATGGGGGTTACCTGACAGGTGAAACCAACTATATCTTCTCTGTTGTGTCGATGCATCCTGCAGAAAATCCTGACTTTATCCTCTATGTGACGGTGCAACAGCCAGAGCATTATTCAGGCGTTCAGCTGGGAGAGTTTGCCAACCCAATCCTTGAGAGAGCTTCTGCCATGAAAGAATCCCTCAATCTTCAGTCAACTGCCAAGAACTTGGATCAGGTCAGCAAGACGACAAGTTATGCCATGCCAGCTACCAAGGACTTTACTCCGGGTGACCTAGCAGAAGAATTGCGTCGTAACCTTGTCCAACCAATCGTTATCGGAACAGGAACCAAAATTAAGGATCTCTCGGTTTCTGAAGGAGATAATTTGGAAGCTAATCAGCAAATCTTGATCCTGTCAGATAAGGTCGAAGAAATGCCTGATATGTATGGCTGGACAGATGAAAATGTGCAAACATTTGCCAAATGGCTGAATATAGAAGTCGAGTGGGAAGGTAGTGGCAAAACGGTCAAAAAACAAAGTGTCCGTGCCAATACAGCCCTCAAAGATATTAAAAAAATGAAAATAACTTTAGGAGATTAAGATGATTAGTTCCATTAGTGCTGGAGTTCTAGCCTTTCTATTGACCTTGATAGGTATTCCAGCCTTTATCCGATTTTATCGAAAAGCACAGATTACGGGTCAACAGATGCACGAGGATGTCAAGCAACACCAAGCTAAAGCTGGGACTCCAACCATGGGAGGTCTTGTCTTCCTTATTGTTGCAGTAGTTGTGAGCTTCCTTGTCGCTCTCTTTACCCAACAATTGACCAACAATGTAGGCATGATTTTGTTTATCTTGGTTTTGTATGGTTTGGTAGGTTTTTTGGATGATTTCCTCAAGGTCTTTCGTAAAATTAACGAAGGCTTGAATCCTAAGCAAAAGCTTGCTCTCCAGCTCCTTGGAGGAGTGATTTTCTACCTCTTTTATGAGCGTGGTGGTGACATGCTTTCAGTCTTTGGCTACCAAGTTCATCTGGGAATTTTCTATATTTTCTTTGCCCTTTTCTGGCTAGTTGGCTTTTCAAATGCGGTGAATCTGACTGACGGGATCGACGGCCTAGCAAGTATTTCTGTAGTGATTAGCCTGTCGGCCTACGGTGTGATTGCTTATATGCAAAATCAACTGGATATCCTTCTTGTGATTCTTGCTATGATTGGTGGCTTGCTAGGTTTCTTCGTCTTTAACCACAAGCCTGCCAAGGTCTTTATGGGAGATGTGGGAAGTTTGGCTCTAGGTGGGATGCTAGCAGCGATTTCTATGGCCCTTCACCAAGAATGGACCCTTTTGCTGATTGGGATTATCTATGTCTTTGAGACAAGCTCTGTTATGATGCAGGTTACCTACTTCAAACTTAGTGGTGGGAAGCGTATTTTCCGTATGACACCTGTGCATCATCATTTTGAGCTTGGAGGATTCTCAGGCAAGGGCAATCCTTGGAGTGAGTGGAAGGTTGATTTCTTCTTTTGGGGAGTTGGGCTTCTAGCAAGTCTCTTGACCTTAGTCTTTTTATACCTACTGTAAAAATAATTTCTGATTACAAAATAAAACAGGATGAAGGTGTTCTTCATCCTGTTTTTGTGTGCTTAAAGGTTAGTTGGATTCATCCTTTCTCCCTTTTAACATAAAAGTGGCTGTAAGGGCTAGGCTGAGTCCTGCTAAGAAGAGGAGTGGGTTGGACGCTTCTCCTGTCGCTGGAAGCTCTTCTTTAGGAAAATGATTTCCAGCTTTAGCAAGACTCGGACTATCTGAAAGTTGTTCAGCCTCTTGTGCCAAGGTTTCTGCATCTGAAGCACTTGGTTTTTCATCTGTACTAGGGGTTGTTCCAGCAGCTTGATAGACGACAGCATAGGTACTGAAATGACTAGTGATGAATTCTGCCTTTCCTTCTCGAACGTCGAAATCAAGGGCTTGTAACTCCTTGTTCGGAGTAATGTAGTAGATATTTTCGACGCTAGCTGAAATAGGCAAGCGAACCAAGACAGAACCTTTTGGCTGCAAGCTATGATTGGTTGGATTTTTCAGTTGTAGGTCGTAAGCATCATAGATCTTGCCAAAGAGTTCCTGAGCTAGGACACGTCGGCTAGAGATATGAGAAATTCCTTCTAGGTCACTGACTCCACCAATAATTTCCACTCCAGTTTCCTTGTCTTTTAAGACTCGAACTGGATAATCAGGAAGGGTAAGGGTTGGAGCAGCCTGATCCCCACTAGTTCCGATAGGGTCAGTGTACTCAGGTTTTTCAACAGTAGGAGCTTCCTCTTGCCCTGCCGTTCCGATAGGCTCGGTGTATTCAGGAATTGTCACTGTAGGCGGTTCCTCTTGACCTGCAGTCCCGATAGGGTTGGTGTATTCAGGAATTTCTACTGTTGGAGCTTCTTGTTCTCCTGCAGTTCCGATAGGGTCAGTGTATTCAGGAATTGTCACTGTAGGCGGTTCCTCTTGCCCTGCAGTTCCGATAGGATCAGTATATTCTGGAATTTCAACAGTAGGAGCTGGTTCGTCTCCCTTGCTTGTAGTTGGCTGATTCTCGTCAACCTTCTTCTCATCTTTTTTAGTAAAGACAGCTACGACAGGACTACTTGTGGTAGTTCCTTGAATGGCATAAGCTTCAATCGCTTTTCCAGTTTGTCGATCAGTAGCCTCAGGGATTGGGACTTGAACTTGATTGTCTTGGATTGATAGCACGGTCTGATCCCCACTTGTAACCAGATGCGTTTCGTCCACTTTGCGTAAGATCAGAGGATCTTTGACACCTGGGAAGGTCACTGCGATGGCTTCCCAATCTCCAGCTGGTAGGCTTAAGGAAATGGTTTTGTCATTTTCCTTAAGAGGTGCGATACTTGGGCTATCTAAACCAACAGCTGGAGCTTTGATGATATCAAAGGAGTCTAGAGAGATTTTCTTGCGACCTTCTGGCGAATCTGGATCAACTTGTAATGTCAGGGTATGCGGACCGTCAGTGAGATTTGTAAATTCGCCAATAAAAGCTCTCTTTTCAGTTGCACCTGAAGTGTAGAAGTCTAGACTTGGCATTTCTTTGCCATCTAGTGTAACACGTGCTCGTCCAAGGGCAAGGCTCTTCAAACCATAAATACGAATGCCCGTCCCTGTAAAGGAAATAGTTGCCTGAGCTTCTGAAGCTGCACTAGAGTCGCTGTTGTTGATGTCAGCGTATTTTTCCGTACCTCCGTAGAGTTCAGGATCAGACCAGTCCTTAAACTGGGAACCATACTGGATGCGCGAATCACGATCATCCATTTTTTCAATCGTGTTGCCTGCTCCTGCTAGGATCTTGAAGTAGTCTAATGAAATTTTCGAACGCTCACTACCACGTCCTTTGTGCTCACGTTTAACACGAAGAGTCAATGTGTGAGGTCTGTCAGATAATCCTGCGAAGCGACCGATGAGACTACCTTTTTCAGTTGCCCCAGCAGTATGGAAATCAAGTTCGCCGACCTCTTTGCCATCAATTTTAGCAGTGGCAAGACCTAGTTCAGACGATTTCAGTCCATAGATTTCGATACCAACACCAGTGAAAGGAATGGTGGCAGTGAGGTCTTCGTCTGTGTAGTCTCCTTTTGAAAGGTCAGCAAATTTCTCTGTTCCTCCAAATAATTCTGAGTCTGCCCAGTTTCCAAAGGCAGCTCCGTACTGGATACGGCCGTCCCGGTCGTCCATCAACTCACTAGGAGTTTCTACAGTGACCTGTTCAGATACTTGTGTGGCAACTTCGCCCAGCATCGCCTTGACGGTATAGGTATAGGCGAGTTGAGGATTTAGTGATCGGTCAATAAAGTTAGTTTGATTGGTTACAAATTCTCTAGTTGCAGAGGTTTGGCCAGATTCGTCTTTCACTTGTCTTTGGATGACATAGTGGGTAGCGCCTTCTACTTGGTTAAAGGTGAGTTCAGCAGTGACTCCATTTTGTCGAACGGCTGTCAGACTGGTTACACGACCAGGGAAGTGTTCAAAGGTAATGACGTCACCTTTTTGTGTTGCCAGTTGGATGCGATTGTTTTTGAGAATCGTTGCCTTGACTGGCTTGCCATTGACCTTGATCTGACTGGCTTCGATATTTGGATAGTCTACAATTAGGTCTCCACCGACATTTGAAAGGAAGGACAAGCTTTGCAGGTTTTTATCTTTCCACTTCATGCTGACTTCAAAGTTTCCTCGAGCAACCAAGCCAGAAACCTGACCGTCTTTCCAAGCATCAGGAAGAGCTGGTAAGGGTGCAATATAGCCTGTATGAGATTGGAGAAGCATTTCTGCCATCCCACTGGTTGCCCCAAAGTTGCCGTCGATTTGGAAAGGCGCGTGGGTATCCCAAAGGTTTTCTAGGGTTGAATACTTGAGTTGTTCAGCGAGCAAGCGATGGGCACGGTTACCGTCCAGCAGACGAGCCCAGAGGTTGATTTTATTGGCCTTAGACCAACCAGTACCACCATCTCCACGGTGGTTGAGGGTAGCACGCGCAGCTTCTAGGTATTCAGCCTGGTCCTTGCTAAAGAGCGTACCTGGGAAGAGACCAACTAGATGGGAAACGTGGCGGTGGTGATTTTCAATCCCTTCATTGGTGAATTGGGGACTGTCCTCCTCGTACCATTCCTTGATGCGTCCCTCTTTGTTGATGTGCAGCGGTTTGAGTTTGTCAAATTTAGCCTTTACCTCTGTGACTAAGTCTTTGTCGACATTCAGATGGTTGGCGACTTCCATGTAGTCGTGGAATAGCTGCCAGACTAGCGATTGGTCAAAGGTATTTCCGATGGTGATGGTCCCGTGTTCTGGTGAGTAGGATGGAGAAGACACCCAACGGTCACTGGCCTTGTCATAGTGCAAGAAGGAATTCCAGAACTTAGCTGTTTCCTTGAGCATTGGGTAAATCTTTTCTTTGAGATAGGTCTCATCCTTGGTGAATTTATAATAGTCATAGACATTCTGCATCATCCAAGCGTTGGCTGCTGGAGACCAACCCCAATAGTAATTCCAGCCTGGAGTAGTCCAGCCAAATGGTGTTGCTTGGGTGTGGACCAGCCAGCCATTTTCTTGTCCATCTTTGGATGCGATACCAGCGTATTCCTTAGCAGCGATACGGCCATAGTAACGCATATCGTCAATGTAATTGATCATTGGCTTGGCTGTTTCAGCAAGGTTGCTCATGTAGGCGGGCCAATAGTTCATTTGCAAATTGACATTGAGGTGGTAGTCAGCGTTCCAAGGTGGATTGTCTACAGCATTCCAGACTCCTTGTAGGTTGGCAGGAAGGGCATCTGTCCGATCACGAGACGAACTGATGAGTAGATATCGGCCGTATTGGAAGAAGAGTTCTTCCAATTTTTGCCCTTTTTCTGGGTTATAGCCTTGAAGGGCCTCTTTAGTCGTTTGAGCAGTCTTGTTTCCGCCTAGATTTAGTTTGACGCGGTTAAAGAGACTTTGATAGTCCTTGATATGGGCCTTTTTAAGTGTTTCGTAGTCTTTGGCCTTAGCTGCTTCGACAATACCTTTAACTGTTTTTTCGAGGTCAATGTCTTTTCGATAGTTGGTTTTTGGATTCTGAGCAAAGTTAGTCTTGGCACTGAGATAGAGGGTCGCATAACTTGCGCCTGTAACGGTCAGAGTTTCGTCCTGAACAGTCACCTTTCCGTCCGTTTTAATTCCTAGATAGGATGCAAATTTGAGGCCGTTATCTTTGACAGTTCCCTTTAGAAGGATTCCGTTTGCATCTGTAGTGACATGACCATTCTTATAGTTGGAATATTCCCAAGAGTAGTTGCCATTAGCAAGCAAGTCTTCCGTCAAGCTGTTCCAAAGGGTAAAGTCAAGTGTCTTGTTTCCTTTTTTGGTCAAGTGGGTCACAGTGACATCATCAGGATAGCTGGAGAAGGTTTCGCGTTTGAAGGTCGTCCCATCTTGGGTGTAAGAAGTGGTCGTAGTGGCTTCTGTGATATCCAAACCACGGTGATAATCTGTTACTGTATCTAGACCCTTTTTCTGGTTATTGAAGACCATAAAAATATCACCAAAGGCTAGGTAACGTCCATACTGGGCGTTGTTTGGTCCGACTAGATTTTGTTCAGCCAGTTGTTTGGCTTTTTGGCGGTCTCCATCTTCTAGGGCTTTACGAATTTCCGCCAAGACCTTGTAGCGATCCTTGTAGTTCCCTCCATTATAGTCGCTACTGTCAGGTTGGGGACCTCCTGACCAGAGAGTCTTTTCGTTGTACTGAATTCTTTCTTCACCAATTAGACCAAAGACCTTGGCTCCCATTTCTCCGTTTCCGACAGGAAGGGCTTGTTTTTCCCAACCATCATAGGAAGGGGGTGTTGGTTGATTGTAGTTGAGTTGATAGTTTTCTTGCTTTGTCACGGGCTGATCTGCTTTTTCAGGTTCCTTATTTTCTTTAGCTTCTACAATGGCTTCTTCACTAGCTTGACTATTTGTCTTCGGAGTCTCCTCAGCTGGCTTGCTTTCGGAACTTGGAGTCTCAACTAGAGCTGGTTTAGTGGTCTCGGTCGGTTCAATCTGCTCTGATCCACTATCAGGTTTAGTTGTAGTCTCGACAATACTTGGGTCATTTTGTTGCACTTCAATACCATCAGCTGAGACTGTATGACTAGATAGAAAAACAGCCCCCAGTAAAACAGAAGCGGTCCCAACAGTCAGCTTGCGGATGCTATAGCGACAGGATTTCTCCCAAAATCTTTTATCCATAGAAATCTCCTTTAGTATTTGGAATCGCTTACATTTTGTAAAACAAATCCCTATATTTTTGTTTCTATTTATCTCCCATTCTACTGGTCATCTAGCATTTGTCAAGAGCTTTTTAGCAAGATACATATTTGCTGTTGTTTTTTCTTAAAATAGTAGAAGAAAGAGAGGAAAGGGTGGAATTATTCGTAATTTCATAATTCATTCTGATTGTAAGACTAACTTAGAATTAGCTTAACCCCCTCCCTGAAAGCGTAAAACAAACTAGTCAGGAAAGTCACTTTGTGGTATAATATAGAAGACTCAAAAAGAAACAGGAGAAAAAGAATGGATTTACTTTTAGCAATTATCTTGATTGTGCTAGCTTTTCTAGGAGGAGCTCTTGGAGGGATTTACTTGGCTCGTACGCAAATCGAAAAAAAATATGCTGATAACCCACGTTTGAACGCTGATGCTGTCCGTGCCCTCTTGAACGCAAGTGGTCAAAAACCAAGCGAAGCCAAAGTACAACAAGTTTACCACCAAATCATCCGTCAACAAAAAGCAGCCCTTGCTAAGAACAAAAAGAAATAAATAGGAAAAGTCTGGGATGAAAGTTCCAGACTTCTCACTATGTTCAATAGTTCTCAAGGATAAGACTTTTTCCTTGCATTCTATTGATATTTGATTATGATTAATAGAGAGGCAGTTGCCATTATATCAAGCTGTCTATCCGTTTATTTAGGACAAAAAATCATGATGAACTATCAATCAGAAAAAAGACTAGAAAGAAGACTGTATGGATAATCGACCAATTGGTTTTTTGGATTCGGGTGTCGGGGGCTTGACCGTTGTTCGTGAGCTCATGCGCCAGCTTCCCCATGAAGAAATCGTCTATATTGGAGATTCGGCACGGGCGCCCTATGGTCCCCGTCCTGCTGAGCAAATTCGTGAATATACTTGGCAGTTGGTCAACTTTCTCTTGACCAAGGATGTCAAAATGATTGTCATAGCTTGTAACACTGCGACTGCGGTCGTTTGGGAAGAAATCAAGGCCCAACTAGACATTCCTGTCCTAGGCGTGATTTTGCCAGGAGCTTCGGCAG
The DNA here is from genome assembly GCA_963533485.1 of uncultured Streptococcus sp. Taxonomy (GTDB): domain Bacteria; phylum Bacillota; class Bacilli; order Lactobacillales; family Streptococcaceae; genus Streptococcus. The sequence goes on along the minus strand of CAUSPE010000007.1, from coordinate 26,171 downwards.
CTATCAAGTCCACTCAAGGTGGGAAAATCGGAGTCATTGGAACACCCATGACGGTCCAATCAGACATCTATCGTCAGAAAATCCATGATCTGGATCCGGATTTACAGGTGGAGAGTTTGGCCTGTCCCAAGTTTGCTCCCTTGGTGGAGTCTGGTGCCCTGTCAACCAGTGTAACTAAGAAAGTGGTTTATGAAACCCTGCGTCCCTTGGTTGGCAAGGTGGATAGCCTGATTTTGGGTTGTACCCATTACCCACTCCTTCGCCCTATCATCCAAAATGTCATGGGGCCTAAGGTTCAGCTCATCGATAGTGGGGCAGAGTGTGTGCGGGATATCTCGGTTTTGCTGAACTATTTTGAAATCAATCGTAGCCGAGATGCGGGACCTCTTCAACATCGTTTTTACACAACAGCCAATAGCCAAAGTTTTGCCCAAATTGGAGCAGAATGGCTGGAAAAAGAGATTCATGTGGAGCATGTAACATTATGACAAACAAAATTTATGAATACAAGGATGACCAGGACTGGTATGTCGGTGTCTGGGATGTCTATGGAGGCATCTATAGCCTTATCAAAGATCCTCTCGAGCTTGATTTTATGGATTTGGCGCGGATTTTTCGAGATGAGGAAAATGGCTTTCCGATTACGATAACGGTGATGCGCTGGTCTTCTAACTTCCGTCTGCTCTCCTTTATCGTTGAGATTTTAAATGCTGAAGCAGGCCGCAATCTAGAAGTCATCCAACGTCAGGGTGCCCTCCTCTTGATTGAAAATGGACAGCTTTTGCATGTCGAATTGCCTAAAGAAGGAGTCGATGTAGAAACCTTCTTTGAAACTAGCAAGGTCAGAGAAACTCTGCTCATTGCGACTCGTAACGAGGGCAAGACCAAGGAATTCCGAGCTATCTTTGACAAGTTAGGCTACGATGTGGAAAATCTCAATGACTATCCAGATCTGCCTGAAATAGCTGAAACTGGCATGACCTTTGAAGAAAATGCTCGACTTAAAGCAGAAACTATTTCCCAATTAACAGGCAAGATGGTTTTGGCAGATGATTCTGGTCTCAAAGTTGATGTCCTTGGTGGCTTGCCAGGTGTCTGGTCAGCTCGTTTTGCAGGTGTGGGAGCTACTGACCGAGAAAACAATGCTAAGCTCTTGCACGAATTGGCCATGGTTTTTGAGCTAAAGGACCGTTCAGCCCAATTCCATACAACCTTAGTTGTAGCCAGTCCAAATAAGGAAAGCTTGGTTGTTGAAGCTGACTGGCCAGGTTATATTAACTTTGAACCCAAGGGCGAAAATGGCTTTGGATATGATCCCCTTTTCCTTGTGGGAGAGACAGGCAAGTCAGCAGCCGAATTAACCCTTGAAGAAAAAAATAGCCAATCCCACCGTGCCTTAGCCGTTAAGAAACTTTTGGAGGTATTTCCATCATGGCAAAGCAAACCATCATTGTAATGAGTGACTCTCATGGAGATAGCTTGATTGTGGAAGAAATTCGTGACCGCTATCTAGGTAAAGTTGATGCCATTTTTCACGATGGTGACTCTGAACTCCGTCCAGACTCTTCGCTCTGGGAGGGCATCCATGTCGTCAAAGGCAACATGGACTTTTATGCTGGTTATCCAGAACGTTTGGTGACTCAACTTGGTCCGACCAAAATCATCCAGACCCATGGACACTTGTTTGATATCAATTTCAACTTTCAAAAGTTGGACTACTGGGCTCAGGAAGAAGAAGCGGATATCTGTCTTTATGGTCACTTGCATGTGCCAAATGCTTGGATGGAAGGCAAAACACTCTTTTTAAATCCAGGCTCCATCAGCCAACCAAGAGGAACCATCAGGGAATGCCTTTATGCCCGTGTGGAGATTGATGACAGCTATTTTAAAGTAGACTTTTTGACACGTGACCATGAGGTTTATCCAGGCTTGTCCAAGGAGTTTTCTCGATGATTGCCAAGGAATTTGAAGCATTTTTACTGGAGCAGGAAGAGACTTTTCTTACCCCTGCTGAGAATCTAGCGGCCTTGATTGATACCCATAACGCTGACCATGCGATCTTGGTGTTGAGCCAAATCACCTATACCCGTATCCCTGTTGTGACCTTTGACAAACGCTTTGTCGGGACTATTGGTCTGAGAGACATTTTGGCTTATCAAATGGAGCAAGGTTTGACGGATGAGCAGATGGCAAAGACAGACATCGTCAATATGACCAAGACAGATGTGGCAGTCGTCGCTCCAGACTATAATATCACTGAGGTTCTCCATAAACTGGTGGATGAACCCTTCTTGCCAGTGGTAGATGATGAAGGGATTTTTCAAGGAATCATCACGCGCAAGTCCATCCTCAAGGCCGTTAATGCTCTCTTACATGACTTTAGTAAGGAATATGAGATTCGATGCAAATGAGAGAGAGGATTTCAGACTTTTTAGAGGGAAAGCAGGGCTTGTCTGCCAATTCCAAGCAGTCTTATAAGTATGATCTGGAGCAATTTTTAGACATTGTAGGTGAGCGGATCTCTGAGACCAGTCTTAAGATTTACCAAGGCCAGCTAGCCAATCTAAAAATTAGCGCCCAGAAGCGAAAACTTTCGGCCTGTAACCAATTTCTCTACTTTCTCTATCGAAAAGGAGAGGTGGACAGTTTTTACCGTTTGGAATTAGCCAAACAAGCTGAAAAGAAGACTGAAAAACCAGAGATTCTAAATTTAGACTCTTTTTGGCAGGAAAGTAATTATCCAGAAGGACGCTTGCTGGCGCTTCTTATCTTGGAAATAGGGCTCTTGCCAAGTGAGATTTTAGCCCTTAAGGTTGCAGATATCAATCTGGATTTTCAAGTGTTGAGAATCAGCAAGGCTTCCCAACAGAGGATTGTCACCATACCCACGACCTTGACTCCAGAATTGGAACCCTTGATGGGGCAGACCTATCTCTTTGAAAGGGGAGGGAAAGCCTATTCTCGTCAGTGGGCCTTTCGTCAGCTAGAATCCTTTGTCAAGGAGAAGGGGTTCCCAGCCTTATCAGCCCAAGCCTTGCGGGAACAGTTCATTCTAAGACAAATAGAAAACAAGGTCGATTTGTACGAAATTGCAAAAAAATTAGGATTAAAAACAGTCCTGACCTTAGAAAAATATAGATAATGGATATTAAATTAAAAGATTTTGAAGGGCCTCTGGACTTGCTCTTGCACCTGGTTTCCAAGTATCAGATGGATATCTACGATGTGCCTATCACAGAAGTCATCGAACAGTATCTAGCCTATGTCTCAACCCTGCAGGCTATGCGTCTGGAAGTGACGGGCGAGTACATGGTCATGGCCAGTCAGCTCATGCTGATCAAGAGCCGCAAGCTCTTGCCAAAGGTAGCTGAAGTGACAGACTTAGAGGATGATCTGGAGCAGGACCTTCTCTCCCAAATCGAAGAATACCGCAAGTTCAAACTCCTGGGTGAGCACTTGGAGGCTAAGCACCAAGATCGGGCTCAGTACTATTCCAAAGCGCCGACAGAGTTGATTTACGAAGATGCAGAGCTTGTACATGACAAGACGACCATTGACCTCTTTTTGGCTTTTTCAAATATCCTAGCCAAAAAAAAAGAGGAGTTCGCACAGAATCACACGACCATTTTGCGGGATGAGTATAAGATTGAGGACATGATGGTCATCGTAAAAGAGTCCTTGTCTGGACGAGACCAGTTGCGTTTGCAGGATTTGTTCAAGGAAGCCCAGAATGTTCAAGAGGTTATTACCCTCTTTTTGGCAACCCTAGAGTTAATCAAAACTCAGGAACTGATCCTCGTGCAAGAGGAGAGTTTCGGAGATATCTATCTCATGGAAAAGAAGGAAGAAAGTCAAGAGGCACAAAGCTAGACTTGATAGAGAGGAAAGATGAGTACTTTAGCAGAAATAGAAGCGCTCTTGTTTGTAGCAGGTGAAGATGGGATTCGAGTCCGTCAGTTGGCTGAACTCCTATCGCTTCCCCCGACAGGCATCCAGCAGAGTTTAGAAAAATTAGCCCAAAAGTATGAAAAAGACCAAGAGTCGAGCTTGTCCCTGATTGAGACAGGGGGAGCATACAGATTGGTGACTAAACCTCAATTTGCAGCGATTTTGAAGGAATACTCTAAGGCACCCATTAATCAGAGTTTATCTCGAGCGGCCCTTGAAACCTTGTCTATCATTGCCTACAAGCAGCCCATTACGCGGATAGAAATTGATGCTATCCGTGGGGTCAACTCGAGTGGGGCCTTGGCAAAGTTGCAGGCCTTTGAATTGATAAGAGAAGATGGAAAAAAAGAAGTGTTGGGCCGCCCCAACCTCTATGTAACTACGGATTATTTCCTAGATTACATGGGAATTAACCATTTGGAAGAACTGCCAGTGATTGATGAGCTTGAGATTCAAGCCCAAGAAAGCCAATTATTTGGTGAAAGGATAGAAGAAGATGAGAATCAATAAATATATTGCCCACGCAGGTGTGGCCAGTAGGAGAAAAGCAGAAGAGTTGATCAAGCAAGGTTTGGTGACAGTTAACGGTCAAGTGGTGCGTGAACTTGCAACGACCATCAAGTCAGGTGACAAGGTCGAAGTTGAAGGTCAACCTATCTACAACGAAGAAAAGGTCTACTATCTGCTTAATAAACCACGCGGTGTGATTTCCAGTGTGACAGATGACAAGGGCCGCAAGACTGTTGTCGACCTCTTGCCTAATGTCAAAGAACGCATTTACCCAGTTGGACGTTTGGACTGGGATACATCAGGTGTCTTGATTTTGACCAATGATGGTGATTTTACGGATGAGATGATTCACCCCCGTAATGAGATTGATAAGGTCTATGTCGCGCGTGTTAAAGGTGTGGCTAATAAGGACAATCTCCGCCCCTTGACCCGCGGTCTTGAGATTGATGGCAAGAAAACCAAGCCAGCTGTCTATGAGATTCTCAAAGTGGATCCAGTCAAAAATCGCTCTGTGGTACAGTTGACTATCCATGAAGGGCGTAACCATCAGGTTAAAAAGATGTTTGAAGCTGTCGGTCTTCAAGTAGACAAGTTGTCTCGGACCCGTTTTGGACATCTAGACTTGACAGGACTCCGTCCAGGAGAATCCCGTCGCCTTAATAAAAAAGAAATCAGCCAACTACACACCATGGCTGTAACCAAGAAATAATGAAACGAATCTTAATAGCGCCAGTACGCTTTTACCAACGTTTTATCTCCCCAGCCTTTCCACCCTCTTGTCGCTTTGAGCCGACTTGTTCCAACTACATGATTCAGGCTATTGAAAAACATGGCTTCAAGGGTGTTTTGATGGGCTTGGCTCGAATTTTCCGATGCCATCCTTGGTCGCCAATAGGAAAAGATCCTGTCCCAGATCACTTTTCTCTCAGACGAAATCAAGAAGAAAAATAAACCCAACATCACCTGATGTTGGGTTTTCTTGCTTATTTCAAAGCTTTTTGAGCGTCTTCAATCATGAGTTTAGTTGATTCAAGTCCGCCACCACTTAGATACCAGAGGTCTGGTGTGAGTTGGATAATTTTACCGTTTTTAGCAGCAGGAGTTTCAGCGATGAGGGCATTTTCTAGGACGCCATCATTGCTTGAGTTGTCCCCGCCGATGGCAAGGGTACGGTTGATGACAAAGAGGATGTCAGGATTGATTTCTTTGACACTTTCAAAGCTGACTTCCTGTCCGTGGCGAGAGTCTTCAAATTTAGTATCAGTTGGTTTAAATTTCAAGGTTTGATACAAGAAAGAGAAACGAGATTGGGCACCAAAGGCAGCCATTTTTCCTTCATTGAGGAGGATAGCAAGGGCTTTTTTGTCAGAACTTTCGTTTTTAGTAGCGACTTCTTGGATACTCTTATCCAGGTTTGCCAATTCTTCTTTGGCTTTCTGTGTACCAGTTTCACCAAAGGCGCTTGCTAGGGATTCGATATTAGACTTGGTAGAAGTCCAGTAGTCGTCTTTACTTGCTTGGAAGAGAACGGTTGGCGCGATTTCTTTGAACTTGTCTACGAATTTTTGGGTACGTGGAGAGGCAATGATCAAATCCGGTTCAAGAGCAGCAATGGCTTCTAGGTCTGGCTCAACCATGGAACCCACATTGTTGACATTTCCCGCAAGATCTTTTAGGTAATTCGGAACAGTTTTTGTAGGCATTCCGACGATATTCTTTTCAAAACCTAAAGCGCGAATAGTATCCGCAGCACCAAGGTCAAAGGTCACAATCTTTTCAGGAACCTTTGAAAGTTTGACCTCATCTAGTGAACTTTTAATGGTTACCTCTGTTGGAGCAGAGCTACTTGTCTCTGTCTGGCTAGTGCTTGAGTTTGTATTTGTACTACATGCACCAAGTAAGAGCAAGAAGCTAGCTGCTAGGGCAGTGAGGTAAAATTTAAGGGATGTTTTCATGATTTCTCCTTTTTAAAATATGATAACGATGTAGGGGGTCTCTTAAATAGGTTTGTTAGCTAAGAGACTGAGGGTTCTCTAACATGAGTTCAGAATAGCTAGCTATAGATACAGATTTTTTTGCCATTGATATCAGCCAGCTTGATGGGAATCTCATAGAGTTGACTGAGCAGGTCAGCCTGCATGATTTGAGCAGTCGTTCCCTTGCAAAAGACTTGACCATCTTTAAAGGCAACGATTTCATCCGCATACTGGCTAGCCATGTTGATATCGTGGAGGACGATGATAATGGTCTTCCCTAGTTCCTCCACCAGTCGCTTGAGAATCTGCATCATGCTGACACTTTGCTTGATATCGAGATTATTGAGCGGTTCGTCTAGCAAGATAAAGTCTGTATCTTGGGCTAGTACCATGGCGATAAAGACACGTTGAAGCTGTCCTCCAGACAGACTATCGATATAGCGGTCTTTTAAGTTGGTCAGTTCCAGATAGTCCAGAGTTTCTCGGATTTTTTCCCAGTCCTCTGCCTTCAGTCGACCACGGCTGTAGGGAAAACGTCCAAAGCTGACCAGTTCTTCAACGGTCAATTTGGCTTGGTAATTGATCTTCTGCTTTAGGATGGTGAGTTCTTTGGCCAGTTCTTGCGAATTCCAGCTCTCGATTTCACGGCCTTTGATACTGAGAATTCCCTGATCCTTCTTGGTCAGTCTGCTCATGATGGAGAGGAGAGTTGATTTTCCAGCACCATTTGGACCAATAAAGGCTGTCAGTTTCTGAGGACTGACTTCAAGCGAAATGTCTTGCAAAATATCCTGTTTTTGAATGGATTTGTCAATGTTTTCCAGTTTCACCGACGGGCCCTCCTGTAAAGTAAGATAAAGAATAAGAGACCACCCACACTCTCAATGATCATACTGATGCGAATTTCCAGTGCAAAGACTCGTTCGATGAGGGCTTGCCCCAAGGTTAAACTAATAAATCCAATCAGAATGGCTACGATAAAGAGCAACTTGTGCCGATAATCTTTGACAATCAGGTAAGTGAGATTGGCCAGCATAAAGCCGAAGAAGGCCATAGGCCCTACCAAGGCAGTGGCTGTTGAGGTCAAGAGCACGATGCCCCAGAGGAGTTCTCTCTGTTCTTTTTCAACATCGAGTCCCAGTATCTGAGCCGTTTCTCTTTGCAGGTGCAAGACATCCAGAATGACTGCTTTTCGAAAGAAAAAGATTGTCAAGGCGAGGATGATCAGAGAACCGATGGCTAGGATGGAAGTGTTGAGATGCTGAAAGGAGGCAAAGAGACTGTTCTGCAGTTTATCGTATTCATTTGGATCCATCAGGACTTGGAGGAAGGTACTGATATTTCGAAAGAGACTTCCCAGGGCTAGGCAGATTAGCAGAATGAAAACCAAATTTTGCTTCATCAGCGTCTTCAAGTAACCTTGTAAGGCGAGAAAGAAGAGGGATTGAAGCAGAAGCAAGACTAGAAATTCTAAGACAGGAGACTTTCCAAGCTGTAGAAATTTGCTTTCAAATATTAGCAGCAGGGTCTGTAGCAAGACATAGAAGGATTCGATTCCCAAAATACTTGGCGTTAGAAAGCGATTTTCTGTCAAGGTTTGAAAACTAATGGTCGAAATCCCTGTCGCGATAGCTACCAAGAGATAAACGATGATTTTTTGGGAACGCAGCTTCCAGGCAAAGGCAGACAGGTTAGTGATGGGCCAAAAGTAGAGGAGACAAGCTCCGATGGCCAGAATAATGAGAAGGCAGAAGAGCTTGGTATGTTTGCTTTTAAACTGCATCTTTTTGTCCCCCTCTCCAGAGAAGTAGGATAAAGACGAGACTACCGATGATTCCTAGTAGGAGACTGACAGACAGCTCATAGGGCCGAATCAAGACTCGAGAGAGGATGTCACAGGCCAGAACCAGATTGGCACCGACCAGAGCGACCATGAGTTTGGTTTGGCTCAGATTATCTCCATAGCGCTTGCGGACAAGATTGGGAACGATGACCCCGAGAAATGGCAAGGCACCCACGGTAATCATGGTGACACTTGTCGTTAGTGCCACTAGAAAGAGGGCCAGCTTTTCAAGTAGGGAGTAAGAAATCCCCAAACTCTCACTGGTTTCCTTGCCCAGATTCATGATGGTGAAGGTTTGGGATAATTTCCAAACGGCTATCAGGATAATGAGGCCTAAGAAGAGCCACTCATACTGATGGGTCTGAATCATGGAGAAGGAGCCCTGGGTCCAAGCTGTCATACTCTGAACCAGATTGAAACGATAGGCGATAACTTCTGTGACAGAACCGATAATCCCACTATAGATGATCCCGATCAAGGGCAACATCCACCTTTCCTTTATAGAAAAAATAGTCATAAAGGCCAGGAAGAAGAGGGTAAATAAAATGGATGAGGCAAAAGCAAAGAGCATCTTTTGGGTCAGACTCGCAGACGGAAAGACAAAGAGGCTCAACACCATTCCCAGTTTAGCGGCTTCAGTCGTTCCAACTGTGCTCGGAGCAGCAAATTGATTTTGGGTAATGGTCTGCATGAGGAGTCCTGCCATGCTCATACTGGAGGCTGCAAGGAGAATGCTGATGGTTCTTGGAAGACGCGACTCTTGAAAGAGAAGCCAAGTCTGTTGGTCAAAAGCAAAGAATTTTTCCCAAGAAAAATCACTGGTTCCAATACTAATGGAGAGAAAGACCAGGAGTAGAAGTAAGCCTGTTAAAATATGAGAGAGTTTCATGCCCCGTCCTTTCATGTAGATTTGGTATAAAAATACCCTTGGAGATAATGTAACACGATTTTTTAATCTGTCAATAAATTTTCTGACAATTTAATGTAAAAAGAAAGAAAAATTCCTGAAATAATATCTGCCCCTCTCTTTTATTGGAAAACTGAGTAAAAACCAATCTACCTTCCCACTATCCTTCTCCTATAAAAAGTGGTAAAATGGAGGACAGAAAGAAGGAACTGATATGACAACATTATTTTCAAAAATCAAAGAAGTAACAGAGCTTGCTGCGATCTCAGGTCATGAAGCACCTGTCCGGACTTATCTTCGTGAGAAGTTGACACCGCACGTGGATGAAGTAGTGACAGATGGCTTGGGTGGTATTTTTGGTATCAAGCATTCAGAAGCTGCGGATGCGCCACGCGTCTTGGTCGCTTCTCACATGGACGAAGTTGGTTTTATGGTTAGTGATATTAAGCCAGATGGTACCTTCCGTGTGGTTGAAATCGGTGGCTGGAATCCAATGGTAGTCAGCAGCCAACGCTTCAAACTCTTTACTCGTGACGGTTGTGAAATTCCTGTGATTTCAGGTTCTGTCCCTCCACATTTGACACGTGGAACAGGTGGACCAACCATGCCAGCTATTTCGGATATCATTTTTGATGGCGGTTTTGCGGACAAGGCTGAAGCAGAAAGTTTTGGAATCCGTCCAGGTGACACCATTGTCCCTGATAGCTCTACTATTTTGACAGCCAATGAAAAAAATATCATCTCTAAAGCTTGGGACAACCGCTACGGTGTTCTCATGGTGAGCGAGTTAGCTCAAGCCCTTTCAGGTCAAAAACTCGGAAATGAACTCTATCTTGGCTCCAATGTCCAAGAAGAGGTTGGTCTTCGTGGCGCTCATACTTCTACAACTAAGTTTGATCCAGAAGTTTTCCTTGCTGTGGATTGCTCACCTGCTGGTGATGTCTATGGTGGCCAAGGTAAGATTGGGGATGGAACCTTGATTCGCTTCTACGATCCAGGTCACTTGCTTCTCCCAGGCATGAAGGATTTCCTTTTGACAACGGCTGAAGAAGCTGGTATCAAGTACCAATACTACTGTGGAAAAGGCGGAACGGACGCTGGAGCAGCTCATCTGAAAAATGGTGGTGTCCCATCTACAACTATCGGTGTCTGCGCTCGTTATATCCATTCTCACCAAACTCTCTACGCGATGGATGACTTCCTAGAAGCTCAAGCTTTCTTGCAAGCCTTGGTGAAAAAATTGGACCGCTCAACGGTTAATTTGATTAAACATTATTAAACATAAGGGAGGTGCCGGATGGCAGAAGCAAATCTAGAAAGCCTTATAAGAGATATCTACAACAATGCTCGTCAGGGTTTGAGTGAAGATTTAGTTGCTGCTCTCCTAGAGACTGCTAAAAAACTACCAACTACAAATGAGCAATTACTAGCAGTCCGTCTCTCAGGACTGGTCACCCGTGAATTGCTCATCAATCCCAAACACCCAGCACCTGAATTGATCAACTTGGCGCGTTTTATCAAAAGAGAAGAAGCCAAGTACAGGGGCACTGCAGTTTCTGCTATTATGTTTGGAGAGCTATTTAAAATGCTTTGATTCCATTGTGAATCAAAGCATTTTTTATATGTCAGAAAAGACATTCTTGATGAGTAAACGAAAAAAGCCATCCCATTCAGGATAGCTTTTTGGTGCTTAGATTTGTTCAGCGATAACCTTTTCTGCTAGGTTCATAGCATGGTCTGACACACGAGTATAGTGGGAAATGATGTCGATAAAGTTGACTCCAGCTTGTGTAGAACACTCACCCTTGTTAAGGCGTTTGATGTGGGTCTTTCTAAGAACGCGTTCCATATTGTTGATTTCTTTATGGCGTTCAATCAGACTTTGAGCTTTTTCAATATCATTGTTTTCCACACTATCAAGGGCATCCTTGATAAATGCAGTTGTTGCTTGATAAATCTCAGCTAATTCCTCTAAAGCAGCATCAGAAAATTGAACATTCTTACGTTGAAGGTAGTCTGTTAGGTTGAGCAAGCCTTCTGCGTGGTCCCCAATCCGTTCCAAATCACGAGATGAATCTAGGATGTTGGTCAAGACTTCGCTTTCCTTTTGACTCAAGGATTCGCTTGAGAGTCTGATGAGGTAACGAGTGAGTTTTTCATCGATGGTATTGATGGCTTCCTCTGTCTTGTGCCCTTTTTCAGCTACCTTTTCATCCAAACCGATGATATAGGTATAAGAAAGGTCAAAAGCTTTGGCTGCATAGTTTCCTAAGTGCAAGAGTTCTTTTTTGGCATTTCCTAGAGCGATAGAAGGAGATTGCTGGATAAGTTGCTCGTCGAGATAGAGGGGCTCGTACTTGACAACCTCGTCTTCACCAGGGATGAGCTTGGTTACAAAGTAGGCCAAGGCTCCGATGAATGGAAATTGTACAATGGTGTTACTTACGTTAAAGGCACCGTGAGAGAAGGCGATGGTCATCTCAGGTGAGAGGTGAAGGAGTGCCTGGAAGTACTCGATCATAGCAGTGAAGGGGCCTAATAAGATTAAGCAAAGAATAGTTCCTAAAACGTTAAAGGTAACGTGGGTTGCTGCAACGCGTTTCGCTGAGACATTGGCTCCAGCTGCTGCGATGATAACGGTTAAGGTTGTCCCGATATTATCCCCGAAGAGAACTGGTAGTGAACCTTTAAGATCAAGGAACCCACCTGCATAGAGACCTTGCAAAATCCCGATTGTAGCCGAGGAAGCCTGGATGAGGACGGTAATCACTGCACCAGCTACTACTCCTAAAATAGGATTTTGTCCCAAGGTTACCATATATTCCTTGAATTGTGGTAAATCTTTAAGCGGACTCATACCGGCACTGATGAGGTTAAGGGCGTAGAAGATTCCCCCAACACCAAACAGGATGCGCCCGATATTGTTTGCTGTTCTGTTTTTTGTAAAGAAGAGGAACATGGTTCCAAGGAAAATCAAGGGTAAAGCATACTCGCCTAGTTTGAAACCGATGATAAAGGAAGTAACGGTGGTTCCGATGTTGGCTCCCATGATAATTCCGATAGCCTGTCTAAGAGTGAGAAGACTAGCGCTGACCAGCCCAACCGTGATAACTGTAACCCCTGTACTTGACTGAATCAGGGCAGTCACGACAATTCCGACTAGAACACCTAAAAAGGGATTGCTAGTATACTTGTCAATGTAAAAACGAAGGCGATCTCCAGCAGCTTGTTGCAAACCGTCTCCCATGGTCTTGATACTATATAAGAATAGTCCCAGACCTCCTAAAAAGTGAAATAAAATTTCCTGCCAATTAATGGACATTTCTTTTTCCTCCGAAAAATAATAACGGAATTTCTCCTATTCTATTTTAAAGGATAAAAGTAAATCTCACAAGTGTTTAGCTGAAATTTTCATAAGAAACAAGAACTTTCTTTCAAAATGAGAGATAGTTTCCCTTTAAGATAGATGATTTATAGGATTGTGTCCAAATTTTACTGATTATTATCCTAGTTATAGTTTTTATGTTAAATAGATTGACATCGCTTTCATATAAGATAAAATGAAGATGATCCTGTTCTGGTGGTGTGCACTGAGAACAGTTACTTTTTGTCAAAAAGTAAAGCGCTTACTTTATATTTTATTAGGAGGATAAGATGAAAAATCTATTTTTTGAAAAACGTTGCTGTTACAGTATTCGTAAGCTGTCAATCGGGGCTTGTTCCTTGATGATTGGTTCAGCTCTATTTGCGAGCCCAGCTCTTGCGGAACAGGTCGCTGTCCCTGAAACAGCCGCAAATACGAGCGCCCAAGCGACAAGCGCTAGTGAAACTGCTAATCCAGATACTGCAGCTATCGAAAAACAATTATCGGAAACAGAGAACAAAGTAGCTGAACAACCAATTTCAGAAAACACTCCTGCAATAACGGATCTGGTTAATGAAAAAGAAGAAGCAAAGCCAGCTCCGACAGAAAAAGTTGAGGACCCAGCTCCAGCAACTGAAAAAGAAGGAGTCAAGCCTGAGAAAGCTCCTCAAGTGGCTGAGAAGAAAGCTGATAAACCAAGTCTAGCAGACGTTCCTAAAAAAGAAGAAAAGAGTCTCCGACCAAAAGAAATCAAATTTGATACTTGGGATGATTTGTTGAAATGGGAACCGGGTGCGCGTGAGGATGATCCCATCAACCGTTCCTCAGTTGAACTCGCCAAGCGCCATAGAGGGCAGTTGGTTAACGAAAAAGCAAGCAGAAGAGCCAAGGTCCAGGCGCTGGCAAATACCAACTCAAAGGCCAAAGACCACGCTTCTGTTGGTGGAGAAGAATTCAAGGCCTACGCCTTTGATTACTGGCAATACTTGGATTCAATGGTCTTCTGGGAAGGTCTAGTTCCAACTCCAGATGTCATTGATGCCGGTCACCGCAACGGAGTTCCCGTTTATGGAACACTCTTTTTCAACTGGTCAAATAGCATTGCCGACCAAGAGAAATTTGCCGCTGCCTTGAAACAAGACGCAGATGGCACCTTCCCTATCGCACGGAAACTTGTCGATCTTGCTAAGTACTATGGCTTTGATGGCTATTTCATTAACCAAGAAACAACGGGGGAATTGGTAGCACCTCTTGGTGAAAAAATGCGCCAATTCATGCTCTATACAAAAGAATACGCAGCTAAAGTCAACCATCCAATCAAGTATGCTTGGTACGATGCCATGACCTACAAATACGGTCGTTACCACGAAGATGGTCTAGGTGATTATAACTACCAGTTCATGCAAAAAGAAGGTGACAAGGTCCCTGCAGATCAATTCTTTGCCAACTTCAACTGGAACAAGGAAAAGAATGACCACTCCGTAGAGATGGCCAAATGGCTAGAGCGTAGTCAATATGATGTCTTTGCAGGCTTGGAATTGCAACAAGGTGGCTCTTATAAGACCAAAGTCAAATGGGATGCCCTCTTAGATGAAAAAGGCAAGTTGCGTTTGTCGTTAGGACTTTTTGCACCAGACACGATTACCAGTCTAGGAAAAACAGGCGAAGACTACCACAAGAATGAAGACATCTTCTTCACAGGCTACCAAGGAGATCCAACGGCTCAAAAACCAGCGGATAAAGAGTGGTATGGAATTGCCAATTTAGTTGCGGACCGTACACCAGCAGTAGGACGCACCTTCACTACCTCTTTTAATACAGGTCATGGTAGAAAATGGTTTGTAGACGGTAAAGTTTCTAAGGATTCTGAGTGGAACTACCGTTCTGTTTCAGGTGTCTTGCCAACATGGCGCTGGTGGCAGACTTCAACGGGGGAAAAACTTCGTGCAGAATATGACTTTACAGATGCCTATAATGGAGGTAACTCCCTTAAATTCTCAGGTGATGTAGCTGGTAAGACGGACCAAGATGTGAATTTGTATTCTACCAAACTAGAAGTGACTGAAAACACCAAGCTTCGTGTTGCCCACAAGGGAGGAAAAGGCTCTAAAGTTTATATGGCCTTCTCTACGACTCCAGACTACAAATTTGAGGATGCAGCCGCATGGAAAGAACTAACTCTCTCTGATGACTGGAAGAATGAAGAATTTGACCTTAGCTCACTAGCAGGTAAAACCATCTATGCAGTCAAACTCTTCTTCGAACATGAAGGGGCTGTAAAAGATTATCAGTTCAACCTAGGACAATTAACAATTTCGGACAATCACCAAGCACCACAAGCGCCTACAGGCCTTTCTGTGGTGAAACAATCTCTTAAAAATGCCCAAGAAGCTGAAGCAGTTGTCCAGTTTGCGGGTAACCAAGATGCGGATTTCTATGAAGTCTACGAAAAGGATGGAGATAACTGGCGTTTGTTGACAGGATCATCTGCTTCCACTATCTACTTGCCAAAAGTTAGCCGCTCTGCTAATGCGACTGGTAGGACTCAGGAATTGAAAGTCGTTGCAGTTGGTAAAAATGGTCTTCGTTCTGAAGCAGCCACGGCATCCTTTAACTGGGGGATGACAGTTCAGGATACGACTCTCCCAAGACCTTTAGCTGAAAATATCGTTCCAGGTGCAAAGGTTATCGGTAGCACTTTCCCAAATACTGAAGGTGGAGAAGGCATCGAAGGTATGTTGAACGGTACCATTACTAGCTTGTCAGATAAGTGGTCTTCAGCTCAGTTGAGCGGTAGTGTGGATATTCGCTTGACCAAGCCACGTACCGTTGTTAGATGGGTCATGGATCATGCGGGAGCTGGTGGAGAATCCGTAAACGACGGTTTGATGAACACCAAAGACTTTGACCTTTATTATAAAGATGCAGATGGTGAATGGAAACTAGCTAAGGAAGTCCGTGGCAACAAAGCGCACGTTACGGATATCACTCTTGACAAACCAATCACTGCCCAAGACTGGCGTCTAAAAGTTATCACCTCAGATAATGGGACGCCTTGGAAGGCCATTCGTATCTACAACTGGAAGATGTACGAAACCTTGGATACAGAAAGCCAAAATATTCCAATGGCTAAGGTAGCTGCCCGTTCACTTGGGAACCATCAAGTTCAACTAGGCTTCTCTGATGTTCCAGCGGGTGCAACTATCACCGTTTACGACAAGGCAGATTCACAAACACCGATTGCAACTTTGAAGTCTGAAACTGGAGGCGACCTGGCAACTGCACCATTGGCCTTTGACAAGCAACCAACTCTCCTCTATTATCGTACCCAATTACCTGGCAAAGAAATCAGTAACACCTTGGCTGTAGCGATTCCGCAGGATGAGAGAAAAATTGCTGCAGTTAGTCTTGAAAAAGGGCCTAAGAAGACAGTTTATAAAGAGGGAGAAAAACTGGACCTTAGAGGCGGCACTCTCCGTGTTCAATACGAAGGGGGACAAGCCGATGAGCTGATTAACCTTACTCACTCAGGTGTGACTGTTTCTGGCTACAACGCTCATCAAAAAGGGGAACAAAAGCTCACAGTTAGCTATCTTGGACTTCCAGTAAGCGGTGACTTGAAGGTACAAGTGACTGGTCAAGATGAAGGAAAACCAAAGGAAGTAGCAGGTCTGTACATTACTCAGAAACCGAAAACAGACTATCTAGTAGGAGATCAACTGGATCTTGCAGAAGGTCGCTTCGGCGTTCTCTATGATGATGAGACAGAAGAAAGCCATGCCTTTACAGATCAAGGTGTTGAAATTACAGGCTACGATGCTCAAAAGACTGGACGACAAACCTTGACCTTGCATTACAAGGGACACACAGCTGAGTTCGATGTCTTGGTTTCTCCAAAAGCAGCTGTCAACGACGAGTACCTCAAACAAGAAATTACTGCTGCCCAAGGCCGTCAGTCAACCCTTGCCTACACCTTCTCAAGCGAGGACAAACAAGCAGCACTAGTAGAGAAGCTCAATGTAGCGAAAGCTGTAGCAGAAAACCATGATGCCAGTCAAGAAGAAGTCAATAAAGCCTTGAATGAATTGAAACAAGCTGGAGCGGACTTGGATGGAAATCAACGTTATCAGACAGCTAGAGAAGAATTGGAAGGTTTGCTCGAATCTGTCCGTGAAAAAGATCCTAAAGCTGAGTTGATTGAACAAGCAGAAACTTTATTAGCTTCAGAGATGCCAACTCCACAAGCTTTTTCAGAAATGAAAGAAAAGCTGAATAAGAAACTAGCTCCTGCAGAAGAAAGCCATCATGTTGGTAGCATGGATCCAAATGAAGTGGCCCCGACGGTTGAGGCCCTCCCTGAACTAGTTATTGAAACTGAAACAACAGCCTATGAACGTCAGGAGCGACCAAACTCCGAATTTCTCAAAGGACAACGCCGTGTTGTGCAAGCTGGAGTTGAAGGTCAAGTTCGCCACTTTGTAGCAGTAGATACCCAAGGTAGACGCACTCTTCGTTCGACTGAGGTAGTCAAGGAAGCAATCCCAGAAATCACCGAAGTTGGAACAAAAGTTCTATCAAGCAACCAACCAGCTGAAGGTGTGAAAGATTTAGTTCTAGAAACTCCGAAACTGGAAGTTGAAGAGGGAACAGTTTCCTTCGAACGTCAAGAACGACCAAATGCAGCCCTTCTCAAAGGCAAACGCCAGCTAGTTCAAGCAGGCGTTGAAGGCCAAGTTCGTCGCTTTGTAGAAGTTGATGCTCAGGGCAAACGCACCCTTCATTCTACTGAGGTTCTCAAGGAAGCTCTTCCAGAAATTGTCGAAGTAGGAACGAAAGAAGAGCAAGTCTCACAAACAAGGGATCAAGCGCTCTCAGCAACGCCAGCAAAAATTGAAGAAGTAAGTAAAGAGCTTCCAAATACGGGAGCGACAAGAGATGCTAGTCTAGTAGCGCTGGGACTCCTCGGACTAATGAGTGGCTACGGCTTGCTTGCTGGAAAGAAGAGAGAAGACTAATCAGATTTACGAATCTTGGATTTTCTCATAAAAATAAAAAACAAGGTTTGACTGTAGATTAGTCAGGCCTTGTTTTTAGTTTTGAAATTGAAGAGTAAATTTGAAGCTAGATTTTTTTATTCAATTCCTTGGATAAATTTTTGGAAACGATAGGTGTCGAAATAAATATTGGATGCAACTAATTTATCAAATTCATCAAATTTCAGAAATTCTGCGACATCCAGCTCTAGTTCTTTTCCTTGAGGAGAATGTAGACGGTAGCGATTTAAAGCTGAGACTGCTCGACCATCAACAAGTAATTGCTTCACTTCAAGATGCTGGCTCAAAGCATAGAATTGGCCTGCGCCTTGCAAATAAACATCACGTCCTTGTCGAATTTCTATACTATCGCACATGCCATAGTCAAAGTTTTCAGCTACGAAATCTTCCCAGCCTCCCTCATTTACTGCCGTAAAATAGCTTTCTGCAAGTGTTTTTGTATCCATTTGGAACCTCCTGTAAAATAATTGGGCTATGATGAATATCACGAAATATTTTGCCCACTTAAGAGTATACAAAAGGAAATATGACTACAGGTTGTCATATTGCTGAAGATTTTTTTTGAGAGTACTGACCAGTAGATTTTGTAAGTGACTTGGAGATACGACCTTTACTTGATAACCAAAACTTAATAGTAAATCAAAAAACGAAGGAGTTAAAGCTCTAAATGCCTGAACTTTTATTATTTCGTCCTCGACTCTGATTTCTTCTTCCGTGAAGTAATCGTAGATTTTTGGAAGTGCAAATCTTGTAAAAACTAGTTCGATTTCTTCTCTTTGCCCCTCCACTTTATGTTTTGGGGGATTTAAAAAAAGCTCTAACTTTTCTTGAGATAAACGTGGATAATCGAATGGTTTATCTTCTATCTCCACTAGTTCTAGTTCACGAATTCGAGTTAATTTAAAAATACGAAAATCTAATTTTTCTAAGCAGTAACCGATAACATACCAAGCATTCAGTTTATAGATCAATCTGTATGGAATAACTGTTCGCTGACTTTTCTCTTGTTTTTTCGAATAGTAAGAAAAAGAAATCATCTGTTCAGTTTGTATCGCTTCCTCAATTTCTAGTAAATAATTTGTATTAAGAGTCCAGGAACTGAGATCAAAGTAAAAAGGACTGTTTGCTCTTGTAATTTCTTGAGAAGACAGCTTGTGTTCGATACTGTCAAGACTTGAATGACCAACGATTTTACTAACATTTTGGCTCATATTAATGATAAACTGTCTCTCTTCCTCAGTGAAAAAGTTTCTGTCTATCTTATAGTCGCTCGGTATATAGAAACCTCCCTTATCTCCACGTTCCGAATAGATTGGGATCCCCGCTAAACTGAGTGTATCCATGTCTCTATATACAGTTCGAGTAGATATTTCAAACCTCTCTGCGATCTCTTTAGCTGTTATTCTCTTCTTATTCAAAAGAGACAGTAAAATATAGATTAGTCTTTCTAATTTCATCGTAGCAATTCCCCTTCTTTTAATCTCAAATAGCACAAACTGAAGAAATTATTTTAGTTATATTGTATAATAAGAAACCCAGCAATTCAAAAAGAAGGACTGTAGAGTTTAGAATATTAAGGATTAAAATCTTAGAAAAAGGATAGTGTAGAAGTAATTAGGCAGATCAATCAAGAAATTCGCCTAAAATATTCCAACCGAATTATGTGAAGATTACTATTTCCCGCACTGCAATCCTAGGTTTTTAGGTTAATAGATAGAAGAATGAACAAGAAAAGTTTAGGGTTTTTCTATCTCTTTTGCGGATTTTGTGATATAATTAACACGTATAAAAAAAGAAGGAGTCATATCTAATGGCAAAATTGACTGTTAAAGACGTTGACTTGAAAGGGAAAAAAGTTCTCGTTCGTGTTGACTTCAACGTACCTGTAAAAGATGGCGTGATTACCAACGACAACCGTATCACTGCAGCTCTTCCAACTATCAAGTACATCCTTGAACAAGGTGGACGTGCAATCCTCTTCTCTCACCTTGGACGTGTAAAAGAAGAAGCAGACAAAGAAGGTAAATCACTTGCTCCTGTAGCTGCTGACTTGGCTGCTAAATTGGGACAAGAAGTTAAATTTATCCCAGGTGTTACACGTGGTGCTGAATTGGAAGCCGCTGTTAACGCTCTTGAAGATGGACAAGTTCTCTTGGTTGAAAACACTCGTTTCGAAGATGTTGACGGCAAGAAAGAATCTAAAAACGATCCTGAACTTGGTAAATACTGGGCATCACTTGGAGATGGTATCTTCGTAAACGATGCATTCGGTACAGCTCACCGTGCACACGCATCTAACGTTGGTATCTCAGCAAACGTTGAAAAAGCAGTTGCTGGTTTCCTTCTTGAAAACGAAATTGCCTACATCCAAGAAGCAGTTGAAGCTCCAGAACGTCCATTCGTAGCGATCCTTGGTGGTTCAAAAGTTTCAGACAAGATCGGTGTTATCGAAAACTTGCTTGAAAAAGCTGATAAAGTCCTTATCGGTGGTGGTATGACTTACACATTCTACAAAGCACAAGGTATCGAAATCGGTAACTCACTTGTAGAAGAAGACAAATTGGATGTTGCGAAAGCTCTTCTTGAAAAAGCAAACGGCAAATTGATCTTGCCAGTTGACTCAAAAGAAGCAAACGCATTTGCAGACTACACTGAAGTGAAAGACACTGAAGGTGAAGCAGTAGACCCAGGTTTCCTTGGTTTGGATATCGGTCCTAAATCTATCGCTAAATTTGACGAAGCTTTGACTGGTGCGAAAACAGTTGTATGGAACGGACCTATGGGTGTATTTGAAAACCCTGACTTCCAAGCTGGTACAATCGGTGTCATGGATGCTATCGTGAAACAACCAGGTGTTAAATCAATCATCGGTGGTGGTGACTCAGCTGCCGCAGCCATCAACCTTGGCCGTGCAGACAAGTTCTCATGGATCTCTACTGGTGGTGGAGCATCAATGGAACTCCTTGAAGGTAAAGTTCTTCCAGGATTGGCAGCCTTGACTGAAAAATAAATAGTTAACTAAAGGAAGATGGTGTGACCATCTTCTTTTTAATTTAATTTATAAATAGGTGGAATTTTTCTATAAATAAAAAAAAGAGTAAATATTTGCATCCTGCCTTGTAAAGTGCTAATATGAAAAGTAACGACTAAATTTAGATAAGGAAAAGGATTATAATGAAAAATAAAAAAGAAGTCTATGGATTTCGTAAAAGCAAAGTTGCGAAAACGTTGTGTGGTGCTGTTTTAGGAACTGCTTTGATTGCTTTTGCAGACAAAGCAGTATTTGCTGATGAAGTTACAGAGACAACTAGTACAAGTACAGTTGAGGTAGCTACTACAGGGAACCCAGCCACAAATCTACCTGAAGCTCAGGGTGAAATGAGCCAAGTTGCCAAAGCAAGCCAAGCTAAGGCTGGTTCTAAAGACTCAGCTTTGCCAGTAGAAGTATCATCAGCTGATTTGGATAAAGCAGTTGCTGATGCAAAATCTGCAGGAGTTAAGGTGGTTCAAGATGAAACAAAAGACAAAGGAACAGCTACAACTGCTACAGAAAATGCTCAAAAACAAGATGAAATTAAAAGCGACTATGCTAAACAGGCTGAAGAAGTAAAGACAACAACTGAAGCATATAAAAAAGAAGTCGCAGCTCATCAGGCTGAAACAGATAAAATCAATGCTGAAAACAAAGCAGCGGATGACAAGTACCAAAAAGATCTAAAAAGTCATCAAGAAAAAGTTGAAAAAATCAACACTGCTAATGCAACAGCTAAAGCAGAATATGAGGCTAAGCTAGCACAATATCAAAAAGATTTAGCAACTGTCAAAAAAGCAAATGAAGATAGTCAACAGGATTATCAAAATAAACTTTCAGCTTACCAGACAGAATTAGCTCGAGTACAAAAAGCTAATGCTGAAGCTAAAGAGGCTTATGATAAAGCAGTAAAAGAAAATACAGCTAAAAACGAAGCGCTTAAAGCTGAAAATGAAGCGATTAAACAGCGTAATGAAACTGCAAAAGCGAATTATGAAGCAGCGATGAAGCAGTATGAAGCAGACCTTGCAGCTATTAAGAAAGCTAAAGAGGATAATGATGCTGATTATCAAGCTAAATTAGCAGCTTATCAAACAGAATTGGCACGTGTTCAAAAGGCTAATTCTGATGCAAAAATAGCCTATGAAAAGGCTGTTGAAGAAAACACAGCTAAAAACAATGCTATCCAAGCTGAAAATGAAGCTATTAAGCAGCGTAACGCCACTGCAAAATCGACTTATGATGCAGCGGTGAAGAAATATGAAGCAGATTTGGCGGCAGTTAAGCAAGCAAATGCTACCAACGAAGCAGACTACCAAACTAAGCTAGCAGCTTATCAGACAGAACTAGCTCGCGTTCAAAAAGCAAATGCCGATGCAAAAGCAGCCTATGAAAAGGCTGTTGAAGATAATAAGGTAAAAAATGCTGCGATTGAAGCTGAGAATGAAGCAATCAAACAACGCAATGCCGCGGCTAAAACTGACTATGAAGCAAAATTAGCTAAATACGAAGCTGATCTTGCCAAATATAAGAAAGAGTTGGCTGAGTATCCGGCTAAGTTGCAAGCTTATGAAGCTGAGCAGGCCAAAATTAAGGCAGCTATGGCTTTAGCAGAATCAAAGAAGAATGAAGATGGAAACTTGAGTCGCCCAAGTGCTCAAAGTTTGATTTTCAAATCGGAGCCTAATGCTGAACTTTCATTGACTACAACTGGTGAATTTGTTAGCTATACTGGCATGGAAGCAGCTGTGAAGAATACTGCAGAATTTGCCAATAAACTCTTCCAGTTGGATAACTTTAAAGTAACAGACATTCAAAATGCTAACTACCAGACAAACAAACAGGAAAGCTTTGGTACAGTCGGTAAGTATTCTGAGTACAATTCAAATGTAACAAGTGGTAAGGGACCAACTGAATGGTCTTCAGTCCTGCTGAAACGAGGTCAGTCTGCAACAGCAACTTATACGAATCTTCAGGGGACTTACTATCAAGGGAAAAAAGTTTCTAAAATCGTCTATACTTATACTCTTGATCCTAGTTCCAAGTTCCGCAATGATAAGGCTTGGTTGGGAATTTTTAAAGACCCAACGATGGGGGTTTTCGCTTCGGCTTATACTGGTAATACAGAAGATGCTACCTCTCTCTTCGTTAAGACTGAGTTTCAATTCTATGATGAAGATGGTCAAATTATTAATTTTGACAAGGCCTTGATGTCTGTAGCGTCTCTTAACCGCGAAGCAAACTCAATCGAGATGGCTAAAGATTATACTGGGAATTTCATCAAAATTTCGGGTTCTTCAGTTGGTGAAAAGAACGGCCAAATTTATGCGACAGAATCTGAAAACTTCAAAAAAGGAGTTGGTGGTTCCCGCTTCACCATGTATAAGAATAGTCAACCAGATTCTGGTTGGGATAATGCAGATGCACCAAACTCTTGGTATGGTGCGGGAGCAGTGGAAATCTCAGGTCCTTCAAATAGTATGACTATCGGAACAATTTCGTCTTCAGAAGTGTTGGGACAGCCTGCAGCGAATGATCCACGTAGAGCAGAGAAATTATCTCCCAAAAAGCCAAATATTTGGTTTGCGATTAACGGAAATGTTCGAGCAACTAATTTGCCAACCATCACATTAGAAAAACCAACTCCGCCAGTAGAACCAACTGCACCACAAGCTCCTACTTATGAGACAGAGAAACCATTGGAACCAGCTCCAGTAGCACCAAGCTATGAAAACGAGCCAACTCCACCGGTAAAAACTCCAGATCAACCAGAGCCATCAAAACCAGAAGAGCCAACATATGAGACAGAGAAACCATTGGAGCCTGCTCCAGTAGCACCAAGTTACGAAAACGAGCCAACTCCACCAGTAAAAACTCCAGATCAACCAGAGCCATCAAAACCAGAAGAGCCAACATATGAGACAGAGAAACCATTGGAACCAGCTCCAGTAGCACCAAGCTACGAAAACGAGCCAACTCCACCGGTTAAGACTCCAGATCAACCAGAGCCATCAAAACCGGAAGAGCCAAATTATGATCCATTGCCAACTCCGCCGGTAGCACCAACTCCTAAGCAGTTGCCAACACCACCAGCGGTGCCAACAGTTCACTTCCATTACAATCGTCTTTTTGCACAACCTCAGATTAATAAAGAAATTAAAAATGAGGATGGAGTAGATATCGATCGTACTCTAGTTGCTAAGCAGTCTGTAGTGAAGTTTGAGTTGAAAACGGAAGCTTTAACTGCAGGGCGTCCAAAAACAACTTCGTTTGTATTGGTAGATCCACTTCCAACTGGCTATCAGTTTGATTTGGAAGCAACTAAGGCTGCAAGCAAAGGTTTTGAAACAAGCTATGATAAAGCTAGTCACACTGTAACCTTTAAGGCTACTGAGGAGACCTTGGCTGCTTTCAATGCAGATTTGACAAAATCCTTTGAGACTCTATATCCAACTGTTGTTGGTCGTGTCTTGAATGATGGAGCAACTTATACAAATAACTTTACATTGACAGTCAACGATGCCTACGGTGTTAAGTCAAACATTGTTCGTGTAACGACTCCAGGTAAACCAAACGATCCTGACAATCCAAATAACAACTACATCAAGCCTTTGAAAGTTAACAAGAACAAGCAAGGTGTGAATATTGATGGCAAAGAAGTTCTAGCTGGTTCAACCAACTACTATGAACTCACATGGGATTTGGACCAATACAAGGGAGATAAATCGTCTAAAGAAGCAATTCAAAATGGTTTCTACTATGTGGATGATTACCCAGAAGAAGCCTTGACCCTTCAACCAGAATTGGTTAAGATTCGTGATCTAGAGGGCAATCTTGTATCAGGTATCAGTGTTCAACAATATGATAGTATAGAAGCTGCGCCTAAGAAGGTTCAAGACCTGTTGAAGAAAGCCAACATCACTGTTAAAGGTGCTTTCCAACTCTTCTCAGCTGATAATCCAGCTGAATTCTACAAGAACTATGTAGCAGCAGGAAAATCATTGCTAATCACAGATCCAATGACAGTTAAACCTGAATTTGGTCAAACGGGTGGTAAGTATGAAAACAAAGCCTACCAAATTGATTTTGGAAATGGCTATGCTACAGAAGTAGTTGTCAACAACGTACCGAAAATCACACCGAAAAAAGATGTGACAATCAGTATGGATCCAAGTAGTGACAATATCGATGGTCAAACTATTCCGTTGAACCAGTACTTCAATTATCGTTTAATCGGTGGTTTGATTCCACAAAATCATTCTGAGGACTTGAATGACTATAGTTTTGTAGATGATTATGACCAAAAAGGTGATCAATACACTGGAAACTATAAAGTTCTTGCCAAGGTTGATATCCGATTGAAAGACGGTCGTGTTATCAAGGCAGGTACAGACTTAACAGCTGAAACACAGGTTGAACATGATCAAGATAAGGGAATGATTACCATTCGCTTCAAGGAAGAATTCCTTCAAGAGATTCAGTTGGATTCTCCATTCCAAGCTGAGACTTATATTCAAATGAAACGAATTGCTGTCGGAACCTTTGAAAATACCTATGTAAATACTGTGAATAAAGTTGCTTACGCTTCAAACACAGTTCGCACGACAACGCCAGAACCTAAGAAACCAGAGGAGCCAACAACTCCTACTCCAAATCTAAAAGGTAACCCTACTCTACCTCAAACAGGTACAAATGATTCAAGCTACATGCCATATCTTGGTCTAGCAGCTTTAGTAGGAGTTTTAGGACTTGGTCAGTTGAAACGTAAAGAAGACGAAAGTAACTAAGCTCTGAATTTAAATAGAAAAGAGGAACTCTGTTTCCTCTTTTTTATAGCCCTAAATTAAAAACGCTTCCTATTGATTTTCACTCATAAAATCAACTAATTTATGTTAAAATGGTAGTAGAAAGTTGAGATTATGAGTTATTTTAAAAAATATAAATTTGATAAGTCACAGTTCAAGCTTGGTATGCGAACTTTCAAAACGGGGATTGCTGTATTTATAGTTCTCTTGATTTTTGGTTTTTTTGGCTGGAAGGGGCTTCAAATCGGAGCATTGACAGCGGTCTTCAGTCTACGAGAGAGCTTTGATAAGAGCGTCCATTTTGGAACTTCGCGTATCTTAGGAAATAGCATTGGCGGTTTTTACGCCCTTGTCTTTTTCCTCTTAAACACTTTATTTCATGGAGCCTTTTGGGTAACCTTACTAGTTGTTCCGATTTGCACCATGTTAACCATTATGACAAACGTTGCCATGAATAACAAGGCAGGAGTTATTGGTGGTGTAGCAGCTATGTTGATCATTACCCTATCAATACCAAGCGGAGAAACATTTTTGTACGTGTTTGCGCGCGTATTTGAAACATTTATGGGTGTTTTTGTGGCCATACTCGTGAATTATGATATTGATCGTTTCAGAAATCTTTTGGAGAAAAAAAGAAAATAATGTTACATTTTATGACATTATTGATTGACGTATGTGTTTTTTTAGACTATAATAGACAGAAAGAAGGAAATTGTAAATGAAGGAAAAAGAA